>DBFBJF010000163.1:0-3634 GCA_048203265.1 Candidatus Merdiplasma sp. | reverse complement strand
ATCGAATACCATTCTTCTGGCGCAGAAGCAGGAGCTTCTGCAGTCGGCCATCGGGGATACGGAAAAGAAGCTGGAAGCCCTGGAGCAGGCCCAGGAAGATGTGGCGAAAGCCTTTGAGAGGGGGGATCTTGGAAAAGATCAGTACATGGCATTCCAGCGGGAGGTGGAGGAGACCAGAGGTACTCTGAACCGGTATAAGGCGGACCTTTCCGGCCTGCAGTCGGAGCAGGAACGGCTTTCTGCCAATACGGAGCGGCTGAATAAACTGTTTGCGGCTACGGGTTCCAGTGTGGATGATTACGCCGATGTGCTGGGGAGCCGCCTGGTGACGGCGATCCGGAATGGGACGGCTTCTTCTGATCAGCTGAAAACCGCTGTGGAGAAGATCGGGAAAGCGGTTACCAGTGGGAAGGCGGACATTAAGCAGCTGACAGATGCCCTGGATACGGTAGATGACGGGCAGGCGGTACGAAATCTGATCAATGATCTGAATGATGTGGGTGACGCAGCCCAAGGCGCTGCGGATGATATCGGGGAGATTGCTCAGGCCACTAAGGGCGCGGCCCTGATGGAAGCCGCTGACCAGTTATCTGCGGTGGGGGATAAGATCCAGGATGTGGGCGATAAGGCGGTGTCCGCTTATGCGGAGACTGAGACGGCCGTTTCTAAGGTAAACGCCTACTTCGGGGAGACTGGGGAGGCAGCCGAAGCCAGCGCTGAGATTGTAAAAAATGTGTATGGCTCCGGTGTGGGCCAGAGCATGGACGCGGTAGCAGAAGCGGTCATCATGGTTAAGAAAAACCTGGGTGATTTGGGAGATACCGACCTGACCAACCTGACGAAGCAGGCGCTGACGCTGGAAGAATTATACGGGATTGACATGAATGAGACCCTCCGGGGCGTCAATTCTTTGATGAAACAGTATGGCCTGACCGCCCAGGAAGCCATGGATTATATTGTCCGGGGTACCCAGAACGGCCTGGACAAGACCTATGAGTTAGGAGACAATCTGTCCGAGTACGCCGGAAAATTTGAGCAGGCAGGGTATTCCGCTTCGGAGTATTTCCAGCTTCTGCAGAACGGCCTGCAAGGAGGCGCTTACAACCTGGACAAGGTCAATGATGCGATCAATGAGGTGACCACACGTTTGGCGGATGGGACAATCGGGGATTCCATTGACCTGTATTCCCAGAAGACCCAGTCCCTGTTCCTGGCATGGCAGAATGGGGAGGCTACCCAGAAGCAGGTGATCGATTCCATTGTGGCGGATATCGCAAACTGTACCAACGAACAGCAGGCCCTGAATATGGCGGCGGAAGCCTTTGGCACCATGGCCGAGGACGGGAACCTGAAATTCATTACTTCCCTGACTTCCGTGGGAGAGACTTATGACAGCGTAGCCGGATCTGCGGAAAATCTATTCAGTCAGACCCAGACGCCGATGCAGGAGATGGAGGCGAATACCCGGAAGCTGCAGCAGGCGCTGGTTCCCCTTGGGGAAAAGATCGTGGAGTTGGCAAATGTGGTTCTGCCGCCTCTGGCGGCCATTATTACGGCAGTGAGCGAGGTATTCGGGATGCTGCCGGAGCCGGTGCAGAACTTTGTCATCATCCTGGGCGCATTGCTTGTGGCATTTACCGCATTGACGCCGGTGATCGCGGCCTTGGCGGTGTCTTTTGGGGCGCTGAACATTTCCCTGCTCCCGGTGATCGGGATCATCGCCGGGGTAGCGGCGGCCATTGCCGGAATCATCGCCATTGTGAAAAACTGGGGAGCGATCACGGAGTGGTTTGGGAATCTATGGCAGGCGGTATCCCAGAAGCTGATGGAATTATGGAACGGGGTGGTGGTTTTCTTTACGGAGACCATCCCGGCAGCGTTCCAGATTTTCATCGGCTTTTTTTCTGCGATCCCAGACTGGTGGAGCGGCCTGTGGTCGCAGGTATCCGCGTTTTTTACGGATACCTGGAACGCAATCCTGCAGAATCCCATTGTCCAGCTGGTGGTGACAACCATCACATCTCTGTGGGAAAACGCAAAGAATATCCTGCAGGGGATCTGGTCGGGGATCTGTCAGATTGCCTCCGGCGCCTTTGAACTGCTGAAAAATGTGATCCTGGCTCCGGTGCTCCTGCTGATCGACCTGGTGACGGGAAATTTCTCCCAGCTTGCATCCGATGCGGCCAATATCTGGAACAATATCAGAAATGCCGCCGCTCAGATGTGGTCGGGAATCCGTCAGGTGGTGTTTTCCGCGGCTTCGGGGCTGAAGCAGGGGGTGGAGACGGTACTTTCGGCGCTGTCCCAGTTTGCCTCCCAGATCTGGTCGGCGATGAAGCAGACAGCGTCTTCTGTCTGGAACGGCATCAAGACTACGGTGGTAAATATCGCCTCCGCGCTGCGTGAGGCGGCGGTGTCCGCTTTCCAGCGGATGGTTTCCGGGATCGGCTCGGCCCTTTCTGGGCTGTATTCCGTGGTTTCCAATGGATTTTCTTCCGCCATCCGGTTTATCACTGGGCTGCCGGGGCAGGCGTTCCGGTGGGGGAAAGATTTCATCCAGGGGCTGATCAACGGAATTTCCAGCATGATCCAGGGTGTGATCAACACCGTTTCCGGTCTGGCTGACCGGATCCGCTCTTTCCTGCACTTCTCGGCTCCGGATGAGGGGCCGCTGGCAGATTATGAGACCTGGATGCCGGACTTCATGAAGGGACTGGCGAGTGGGATTGAAAAGAACCGGAACCTGGTGGAGAAAGCTGTCCGGGATGTGGCTTCGGACATGGTGATTTCTCCGAAGGTGAACGGGTCAGAGTATGGCTATGCCGATGGCGCTTTATCCGGCGGGAATATGTCCGACCTGATCTCCGGGATTTCTTCCGCGGTATCGGAAGCCCTGGCGGGATTTTCCGGTCCGCAGGGGAACATCGTGATCCCGGTATATGTGGGCGGTACGCTTTTGGATGAACTGGTAGTTACAGCGCAGGCAAGACAGAACCTGCGGTCAGGAGGGAGATAAGCGATGGCATTTATACAGTATCTGACTTTTGACGGCACAACCCTCCCCCTGCCGGATTCCTATGAGGTGCAGATGGATGACGTGGAGGCGGATTCCGGCGGGGAGACGGAGGCTGGGACGGTGCAGCGGGATGTGGTGCGCGCAGGCGTGGTGAGCATCTCCGTGACGTTTTCCGTGTCGGCAAAATGGCTGAAGATTTTGACGGAGTTTAAGCAGCAGGAAAAAATCACGGTGGGATATTTTGACACGGAGACGCTGGCGATGAAGACAGCGGAGATGTATGTGGAGGGGTATAAAGCTTCTCTTGTGAAGGATACGTCCCGGAAAGGACTGTGGACGGTAAGTTTTACGCTGAAACAATTTTAATGTGCATCTATAAATTTAAAAAAGCATATGATACAATTTTTGAAAAGAATTTGATAGAAGGTGAATTAACAGATGTGCATTATTAAAAAGCTGGAAGGTGAGGGAATCTGTTTTTCTTTAGAATATTCTGGATCAGAAAACTATGAGACATTTTGGGATATCAAAACAATTTTGGATAATAAGGAGAGTTTTTGTACAATAATTAATTCTGCAAACTTAAATGAAATAAAATCTGTTTCTCAGTATATGGAT
>DBFBJF010000162.1:0-9508 GCA_048203265.1 Candidatus Merdiplasma sp. | reverse complement strand
GAAAAAGTGTATGAAAAAAAGATTGGTGAGCTGTCTGCTGGCGTCCTCCATGCTGCTGACCGGACTGACTGTACCGGCCTATGCCCAGGAAGGAGGAGATTCCCAGAGTTATGTGGAGGCTATGGAGTGGGTTGAATCGGAAGCCGGGGATATTGATGTGAACGATGCCCTGGGGAATACTTACGCTTCAGCATACTACGGTTTGTGGTCCAAAACCTTTGCTCTGGGCGAAGTGGTAGACAAAGAGACGGACGAGGTAATTGATCCGGGTGTGGAAAAGCAGTACTGTTTCTACACACCTGAAACCTGGGAAGCTGCCGGGAGCTGTGTTTACGTGGTGGTTCCCGATGGATGCACAGCCGAGGAATTCGCCAACGAAAGCAGTTGGATGCAGGTAGCGTACGATTACGGATTTACTGTGGCGTTTCTTGCGGATGAGGATGGTCAGTGGGATCTTGATCATCTGGAGGAAGCTTTGGACTATATCATCGGAGTATCGGTGGATCTGAGCAGCCGCAGCATTGTAAATTATAACGAATCTTCCCTGTATATTGTAGGTTACGGGACGGGAAGTACGGTGGCTAATTATGCGGCCATGAATCTGGCAAATATGTTTGCGGGAGCAGTTCTTATGGGAACTCCGGAGATTACAGCGGACGAGGTGGAAGCCATAGGCAACACCAATCAGTTCGACAAGCCCCTCTACGGCAGCTATGAGCGGCTGGAGGGAACCGTTTTGAAAGACGTAAATATTCCGGTATGGATGGTGAACGATGGGGAAGCCAACCAGGCTTTGGAGGAGTACTGGAAAGCTGCCAATGATGTGTCGGAAGATCCGGTGTACAACGAATATGCCACCATCTATAATCAAGATTTACTGTTTGAGGATCAGCAGGCTACCTATGAGGCGGCAAGCTATGTGTGGGGCAGCGAGATGGAAGGCGCTGCTGAAAACTATGATTATGACTTTACCGCCTATATGTGGGACTCCTTCCTGTCCAAACTGTTGAGACTGCGCGCCCAGCAGGATGGTACGCTATACTACAACAGTGCGGAAAAGCTGGCGGATCTGGAATATTATAATACAGAAATAGACGGGGTAACCCGCTACTGGGCAGTTTATACTCCTGAATCCTATGATGGATCAGAGGAAATGCCCATGCTGCTGTTTGTTCATGGGCATGCCCACGGAATCAATGGTTTCTTTGTGAATACCGGTCTGTGGAGAACAGCTGAGAAATATGGATTTGTTCTGGTGTTCGCGCTGGGAGATCCCTGCTCCAGAGATGCCAATGTGGACTGCTTCAACTGGAATTCTACCGGAGATGGCCTTCCGGCAGAGTTGGAATATTTTGAAACCCTTCTGGACAGTGTGGAGGAAAATTACGCTATCGATACCTCCAGAGTATATTGTACATCCCATTCTGCTGGATCTAAAATGGCATTGCAGCTGGCAGAGCAGATGCCGGAGCGTTTTGCCGGATTTGCGCCGGTGGGAGCCCCCGGAATTCTGTATTCCTCAGAGGAAGAACTGCCTGAGACTGACGAAAATTCGGTGAGCTATGCGTTTACTGTGATTTATGGTTCCGCAGAGGGAGAGTACAGCCCTGAGAAAATGGAGATGCAGGTGAAGCGCGCAATGCAGGTGGATGGTATGGAACTGGATACGGAGCCCTACACCTACAGCAATGGTCATTATACCTCCAGCGCTTACTACGATGAGGAGAGTGGATTGCCTTTGGTAAAGAGCTATCTGTGGGATGATACCATTCACACTTATCTGCCTGAATACTGCGATGTGGTGTGGAATGACCTGTGCGCTTACAGCCGCGGAGAAGATGGAACGCTGTATTTTAACGGAGTGGCAGTAAAATAGCATTGACGGTAACTTATAAGTGAATCATTTTGTTTTCCCAGAAGGGACGTGAGGAAGAATTCCCCACCGGCCCTTCCGGTATCTTGGGAAAATACGGTACACATGGGAGAAACTCGCCAAAAATTACCGATATTTTCTTTCGTTTAGAATTGACATGGATGCGCCCAACTGTTATAATTGGCCTTGTATAAAAGGATTGTTACTGGTAAGGCAGGCTATACCGAATATACACATTTTGTTTAGAATGTGGAGGCGGTATAACCTTTTTTTGTGTGTTTTTTTGTATCAGTTCAGCGAAGGGCATGGCCAATGAGGCCGTGGGGCAGCCGCTGAACGGTTTCGCTTTTGGAAAGGTCAGAGAAAAATGAAAATTGACAAGGTGGTAAACAATAACCTTGTCCGCTCCCATGACGATGACGGCCGGGAAGTGCTGGTGATGGGATGCGGAATCGGCTTTAAGAGAAAGCCGGGGGAGCCCATTGAGGAGGGGAAGATCGAGAAGATCTATGTGCTCCAGAAAGAGGAGCAGCGCCACATGGAAGAACTGTTTGCGGATATGCCGCTGGAGTGCATTCAGGTGACCAATGAGATTGTGGAGTACGCTGCCATATCCATGGGAAAGGCGCTCAGCAACTATCTGTATCTGAATCTGTGCGATCACATTTACTTTGCCATCAGGCGCATGCGGGAGGGGATTCCCATCCGGAATGCGCTGCTGACGGAGATCAGGCAGTTTTACAGCCATGAATACCAGATTGGGGTGGAGGCGCTCTCCATGATTGAGAAAAAAACCGGGGTGGAGCTGCCGGAGGATGAGGCAGGCTTTATCGCCATGCACCTGGTGAATGCCTCCATGGACTTCAACGATATGGGCAGCACCCAGGAGATGATGAAGATCATCCGCCATATTCTCAGCATTGTGCGGTACCATTTTCATGTGGATCTGGATGAAAATTCCATCCACTATGACCGGTTTATCACCCATCTGAAATTTTTCATCAAGCGGGTATTTTCCGGAACGGAGCTGGATGAGAATGATGAGGCGTTTTTCATTATGATCAAGAGCCAGTACCGGGAGGAGTACGCCTGTGTGCTGAAAATTTATGAATACATCAGGAAAGAGTACGATATTCTGCTGACGAACGATGAGATCATGTATCTGATCATCCATATTCGCCGTGTTATCATGAGGTGACGCTAAAATAATGACGAATGGAAAGAAGATGACAGGCGAAACCTGAGGTAAAAGAACAGACTGAAACAAAGAACAGCCGCCGGGCATTTTGGACAAACAGTAACTGCCATCCTTCGGCTTGCCGGAGCGATGAGTAAATATCCAGGAGGAAACATGTATGAATTACCAGGAACTTGGTGACAAAATTCTGTCGCTGGTGGGCGGCCGGGACAATGTAAGCGGCCTGACTCACTGCGCCACCCGCCTTCGGTTTAATCTGAAGGATGAGGGAAAGGCCCAGACGGAGACGCTGAAAAAGACGCCGGGCGTTCTGGGCGTGGTCTCCAGCGGAGGCCAGTACCAGATCATCATCGGAAACGATGTGAATCATGTCTTCAAACCCATTGCGGAGAAGTGCAACCTGGCCCAGGAGGGCGGCGCGAAGCAGGAGGGGGAGAAAAAGAGCATCGGCGCCCGTCTGATCGATACCATCACCGGCATCTTCACTCCGGTGCTGCCCGCCATCACGGCTGCCGGTATGCTCAAAGCCGTGCTGTCTCTGCTGGTGGCCTTCAATCTGGTGGATACCAGCGCCAGCACTTACCAGGTAATCAATTTTATGGCGGATGCGGCCTTCTATTTCCTGCCCATCCTGCTGGCCAACTCGGCTGCGAAGAAATTCGGCTGCAACCCCTATTTGGCTATGATGCTGGGCGGTATGCTGCTGCACCCCAATTTCATTAACATGGTGACGGCATCCCAGGAGAGCGGTGAGGCGATCCGGCTGTTTTTCATCCCGATTTATAACGCCAGCTACTCCTCATCGGTTATTCCGATCATTCTGTCCGTGTGGTTTATGTCTCTGGTGGAGCCCATCGCGGACCGGATCTCGCCAAAGCCCATCAAGTTCTTTACCAAGCCGCTGATCACAGCTCTGGTGGCGGGGGTGGCGGCCCTTGCGGTTCTCGGACCCATCGGATACGTGATCGCCAGCTGGATCGCGGCGGGCGTGACTGCGCTGAATACGTATGTCAGCTGGCTGGTGCCCATGATTCTGGGCGGCGTGTTCCCGCTGCTGGTTATGACGGGAACCCACTACGGAATTATTCCCATCGGCATCAACAACCGTATGACCACAGGTTTCGATACCATTGTATACCCTGCGAACCTGGCCTCCAACATCGCCCAGGGCGCAGCCACCTTTGCGGTTGCCGTCAAGACGAAGAAGGAGGATGTGCGCCAGGTGGCCTCCTCCGCCGGTATCACGGCAGTGTGCGGCATCACCGAGCCGGCTCTGTACGGTATCAATATGCGTTTTAAGACTCCGCTGATCTCCGCCTGTATCGGAGGCGCTGTGGGCGGCCTGTTTATGGGTCTGTTTACGGTGAAAAACTATGGCGGTGGTTCTCCGGGACTGATGACGCTGCCGGGCTACATCGGCGGGGACAGCCTGCGGGATCTGATGCTGGCTTGCATCGGCGCGGCCATCGCTTTTGTGATTACCTTTATCATCAGTTTTATTCTCTATAAGGATCCGGTGGAGGAGAGCATAGAGACTGCTCCGGCGGCGGACGCTGTGCCGGATAAAGAGATGGCTGCAGAAAAAGGAGAGAGTGTCTCCGGTGCCATGAGCAGCATCTGCGCTCCCGTAAAGGGACAGCTGGTTCCCCTGTCAAAGGTAGATGATCCCACCTTTGCGGAGGAGATCCTGGGCAAGGGCGCGGCCATTATCCCGGAGGATGGAAATTTTGTATCTCCCGTGAAGGGAAAGATTCAGACGGTATTTGATACGAAACATGCCATCGGTATTGTGTCTGACGCTGGCGTGGAAATTCTGATCCATGTGGGACTGAACACGGTGAACCTGAAGGGACAGCATTATGAGGCCCTGGTGAAGGATGGAGATACCGTGGATGTGGGAACTCCGCTGCTGAGGGTGGATTTGAAGGCAGTCAAGGAAGCAGGATATGACACCATCACACCGGTGATTATCACCAACACCATGGATTACAGCGATGTGATCGCTATCTCCGAGGGAAAGGTGAAATCCGGGGAAACCATCATCAAGGTAATCGGATAACAGAAAAGAGGAAACAGTATGCCATTGAGTAAAAACTTTCTTTGGGGCGGCGCCACAGCCGCCAACCAGTGCGAGGGCGCCTACCAGGCAGGAGGCCGGGGGCTTGCCAATGTGGACGTGATTCCCCACGGGCCGGAGCGCCGCAGCGTGATGCTGGGCGTAAAGAAGATGGATCAGATCCAGGAGGGATATTATTATCCCGCCCTGGAGGGGATCGATTTCTACCATCATTTCCGGGAGGACATCGCCATGTTTGCGGAGATGAGATTTAAAACCTTCCGGTTAAGCATCGGCTGGTCGAGGATTTTCCCTAAGGGGGACGAGGAGGAGCCCAACGAGGAAGGGCTGGCCTTCTATGAGGAGGTATTCCGGGAGTGTAAAAAGTACGGGATCGAGCCCCTGGTGACCATCACCCATTTTGACTGTCCCATGCACCTGATCCAGACCTACGGCGGATGGAAGAATCGCTGTATGATTGATTTTTATAAGAGATTGGTGACTACCCTGTTCACCCGCTATCAGGGGCTGGTGAAATACTGGATCACCTTCAATGAGATCAACATGATTCTGCACCTTCCCTTCATGGGAGCAGGACTTCAGTTCCAGGAGGGGGAGGACCAGACTGCGGCCAAGTATCTCAGCGCCCACCACGAGCTGGTGGCCAGCGCCTGGGCCACCAAGATTGCCCATGAAATTGACCTGGAAAACATGGTGGGCTGCATGATGGCCGCGGGAGATTACTATCCCTACTGCTGTATGCCGGAGGATGTGTGGGCTGCCGCAGGAAAGAACCGGGAGAACCTGATGTTTATCGATGTGCAGGCCAGGGGATATTATCCAAACTACGCCAGGAAATTTTTTGAGAAGAATGGGATTTCCGTGGATATGACCGATGAGGATGAAAAGATCCTGCGGGAAAACACGGTGGATTTCATCAGCTTCAGCTACTATTCTTCCAGGTGCATTACCACCCAGGAGAATGTGGGGGAGACCATCGGGAATGCCTTTAAGGGTACGAAGAACCCCTATCTGAAATCCTCCCAGTGGGGATGGCAGATCGATCCTCTGGGACTGCGGATTACCATGAACACGCTGTATGACCGGTACCAGAAGCCGCTGTTTATTGTGGAGAACGGTCTGGGTGCCAGGGATGAGCTGGTCTCCGATGGCCAGGGTTCCTACACGGTGGAGGATGATTACCGCATCGAGTATCTGAAGGCTCATATCCAGGCTTTGAAAGATGCGGTGGAGGAGGACGGCGTGGAGCTTCTGGGGTACACTCCCTGGGGCTGCATTGACCTGGTGAGCGCCTCCACGGGGGAGATGAGCAAGCGGTACGGATTTATCTATGTGGACCGGGCGGATGACGGCTCCGGAAGCCTTGCCCGCTATCGGAAGAAGAGCTTTTACTGGTACAAGCAGGTGATCGCTTCAAACGGGGAAAATCTGGAGAATTTGCGGTAGAACGGACGTTTGACCACAAAAATTTCGGGATACCGGCTGCCTCTGTTGACAAAGCAGAAAAATTGCGGTAAACTGGTTTTAATTTATTGCGGTAAAATAGTAAAGTGATACGGGGCGTATGGCTTTCAAACAAAGTCATAGGCCCCTTTTTTACCGCAGGAAAAAGAAACAGGGAGGAAAAGAGGTATGTTCGAAGCAATCAATACGTTCGTCCAGGACGTGGATGATTTTGTGTGGGGCTGGTGGATGATTCTCCTGCTGCTGGGCACGCACATTTTCATGACCATCCGGACGGGAGGCATTCAGCGGAAGGTGTTTAAGGGCATTAAGCTGTCCGTGACCAAGGATCCGGAGGCGGAGGGGGAAGTGTCCCAGTTTGGCGCTCTGACCACGGCCCTGGCCGCCACCATCGGCACAGGAAATATCATCGGTGTGGGTACCGCCATTGCCCTGGGAGGACCGGGAGCAGTGCTGTGGTGCTGGCTCACCGGCGTGTTCGGCATTGCCACAAAGTACAGCGAGGCGCTGATCTCTGTGAAATACCGGGTTAAGACCAGGGACGGCCGGATGCTGGGAGGTGCCATGTATGCTCTGGAGCGGGGGCTGAAGCTGAAATGGCTGGGGATTCTGTTTGCCGTATTCGGCGGAGTGGCCTCCTTCGGGATCGGATGTGCCACCCAGGTAAACGCCATCGCCTCCGTGTGCAGGGAGAACCTGGGCATTCCTCCCGCAGTGGTGGGGATTGTAGTGGCGGTTCTGGTGGCGCTGGTTATTTTCGGCGGACTCAAATCCATCTCCAGCGTCTGTGAGAAGCTGGTGCCCTTCATGGCCATCTTCTATGTGCTGGGCTGCCTGATTATTCTGATTATCAATTACGACTATTTGCTTCCTGCCCTGCAGACCATCGTGACTCTGGCCTTCAAGCCGGGCGCCGCGGCCGGCGGCCTGGTGGGCGGCGGCATTATGCAGGCGCTCCACTACGGAGTTGCCAGAGGATTGTTCTCCAATGAGTCCGGCATGGGCTCCGCGCCCATTGCGGCGGCGGCTGCCCAGACCAGAAATCCGGTGCGCCAGGCGCTGGTGTCCAGTACCGGAACCTTCTGGGATACTGTGGTGGTGTGCGCCATGACCGGCCTGGTGCTGGTGACCAGCATCATGAAAAACCCCTCCATCGATATGGGGAATATCACGGATGGCGGCGTGCTGACCACCCTGGCTTTTGACCAGATTCCGGTGATCGGGCCGGTGATTCTGGTGCTGGGAATCATCACCTTCGCCTTCTCCACCGTGCTGGGCTGGGCCTACTACGGAGAACGGTGCATTGAATATTTTGCGGGCAAGAAGATTATGATCCCCTACCGGATTCTGTACATCGCGGTGGCGGTGATTGCCCCGGTGGTGTCTTTGAACCTGATCTGGACCATCGCGGATATTCTGAACGCGCTGATGGCCATCCCCAATCTGATTGCGGTGCTGCTGTTGTCCCCGCTGATCGTGTCGGAGACGAAAAAGTACATCAACAATCTGGATGCCAAGGATCCTGAGCCGGTGCCCTATGAGGATGAACGGTAACAGGATATAAAATGATAAGACATAAGGGGTGACGTAAGATGATAGGTTTGGGAACTATCATAAATGCGTTAGCGATTATAGCGGCCGGGATACTGGGCCGCTTTTTCGGGCGGTATTTGACAGAGCGGTACCAGGAGACCATGAATGTTTCCTGCGGGGTGTGCGTGCTGTTTATTGGCATCGCGGGAGCCCTGGAGGGCATCTTGAGCATTGACCAGGGGGAGATTGTCAGCGGGCGGTCTCTGTTTGTGGTGGTCAGCATCTGCCTGGGGGCTCTCATCGGGGAGCTAATCAATATTGAAGGGTTCTTTGAACGCTTCGGAAGATGGCTGAAGGTCAAGAGCGGAAACAGCCGGGATAAGATGTTTGTGGAGGGGTTCGTGAATGCCTCCCTGACGGTGTGCGTGGGCGCCATGGCTATTGTCGGTTCCATCCAGGACGGAATGATGGGAGATTACTCGGTTCTGGTGACAAAGGCAGTGCTGGACTTTGTGATCATCATGATTATGACCTGCTCCCTGGGAAAGGGTTGCGCGTTTTCTGCCATACCGGTCTTCCTTTTTCAGGGAGTGATCACACTGCTGGCCAGATTCATCAAGCCGGTGATGACAGAGGCTGCGCTGGGCAATCTGTCCATGATCGGCTCCATTCTGATTTTCTGTGTGGGACTGAATTTAGTCTGGGGAAAGAAGGTGCGGGTGGCCAACCTTTTGCCCTCCCTGATTCTGGCGGTGGCATTTGCCTTTCTGCCTGTGTAGAGGATGGCCATCCGGAGGGAAGGCAGACTGCCGGAAGCGGTGATTCTGACCGGACAAGTTTTTGATTGACAACCGATACCCCCTACCGTATAATGAACCTATACCCCTATAGGTATAAAAGCGCGGTATGGAAGGAAGGTTGAGTATGAAACGTGTGATAGAGAAGGCGGAGGCTCTTCTGGAACTGGGCGGAATGAAGCGGGACATTGTTTTTCTGGTGATTTCCGGAATCTCCCTGTTAATCAGCATTTTTGATCTGGTGCCTTTGCCCTTTGACGCTGCCTGGGCGGCGATCATTCTGTGCGGCCTGCCCATCATCGGGGAGGCTGTGATCGGATTGGTCACCGCCTTTGATATTAAGGCGGATGTGCTGGTCTCCCTGGCGCTGATTGCCTCCGTTCTCATCGGGGAGGACTTTGCCGCCGGGGAGGTGGCGTTTATCATGCAGCTGGGATCCCTGCTGGAGGAACTGACGGTGTCCAGGGCCAGAGCGGGCATCGAAAAACTGGTGCATCTGACGCCCCAGACGGCCCGGGTCTTGGGAGAAGATGGGGAGAGGGTGATCCCGGCACAGGAGGTTAAGG
>DBFBJF010000161.1:0-17809 GCA_048203265.1 Candidatus Merdiplasma sp. | reverse complement strand
AAGGAATACATTGGAAAAGTTGAGTATTTTCCTGGCGGTTTAGACCTAGCTTCTCATAAGTTTTACTTATGAAAAGCAGAAGAAATTGGAATTGCTGATTTTTCTGTTCCATTTAAAATAATGGATAGAGCGTTTGAATGAGCTGAAGCAAAAGGAATAGGAGGAATGATCAGTAATGAGTAAAATATTGATTGTGTATTATTCGAGAAAAGGTGAGAATTACTGGAATGGAAGCATTAAGAAACTGGAGAAAGGGAACACGGAGATTGTGGCGGAGATGATTGCGGATTTGACCGGCGGTGATCTGTTTCAGGTTGAGACAGTAAAAACCTACCCGGCGGATTACTATGCGTGTATCGATGAGGCTAAGGAGGAGCTGCGAAGGAAGGACCGCCCGGAGCTGAAAGTGTATGCGGAAAACCTGGATGAGTACGACACGATTTTTGTTGGTTATCCTAACTGGTGGGGAACTATGCCCATGGCGATGTTCTCGTTCCTGGAGCATTATGATCTGTCAGGCAAAAAGATCATTCCCTTCTGTACAAATGAGGGAAGCGGTATGGGGAGCAGTGAACGTGACCTGAAGAAGATCTGCAAAGGCGCTGATGTGAAAAGTGGTTTGTCCATTCACGGTGCGGAAGCGGCACAGTCACGAGCCAAAGTGGAAGCATGGATAAAGAAGAACGTATAATCCATGCACATAAAGAAAGAGGTGTATCTATGATGAAAAAAGAAGTCATGATTTTAACTGGCGCTGGTCAGATCGGTATGGCGATTGCCCGCCGCATGGGATATGGAAAAAAGATCGTCATCGGAGACAAGAAGCCGGAGAATGCCCAGGCGATCGCAAAGATTATGAGTGACGCTGGATTTGACACGGAGGCCGTAGAGATGGATCTGTCTTCCCGTGAGTCCATTCAGAACCTGATTGCGAAATCCAGGGAGTACGGTGACATCACCATGTTGGTAAACGCAGCGGGCGTTTCCCCCAGCCAGGCTCCCATTGAGGCGATTCTAAAGGTAGATCTGTATGGGACGGCGGTACTTCTTGAGGAAGTGGGAAAAGTCATCAAAGAGGGCGGCGTGGGTGTGACAATCTCAAGCCAGTCAGGACACCGTATGCCTGCCCTGACTCCGGAGGAAGATGAGCAGCTTGCCTGCACTCCCACGGAGGAACTGCTGAAGCTGGACATTTTGCAGCCAGAACATATCAGGGATACGCTGCACGCTTATCAGATGGCAAAACGCTGCAATGAGAAGCGTGTCATGGCCGAGTCCGTAAAATGGGGGGAGAAGGGCGCCCGCATCAATTCCATCTCTCCGGGAATCATCGTAACTCCCCTTGCCATGGATGAGTTCAACGGGCCGCGGGGGGATTTCTATAAAAATATGTTTGCCAAATGTCCGGCAGGCCGTCCGGGAACGGCGGACGAGGTGGCAAATGTGGCGGAGCTTCTCATGAGCGATAAGGGCGCGTTCATTACCGGAGCGGATTTCCTGATTGACGGAGGCGCCACAGCATCCTATTTCTATGGACCGCTGAAGCCGGAGGCGTAAAATAAAGATAAAGAGCAGTAAAGAAGGGGGTGTCGCAATGGCTGAGCCAGAAACTATGCGGCAGCCCCTTCTTTTGCTGGAGCAGAACTGAAAAAATGAGAAAGACAAAATACATTGTCAAGTACACAACTGGCTTTAAAGTATGATATAATGGCAACATCGTTACACTCTGTCGGCCCACTCCAGGGCAAAGCGGGCCATTCCGGAAGGAGGAAATCAAAATGAAGGATGTTTTTTTGCTGTATGATACCTGCTGTCTGTATGAGGTTGTGATCCTGAATTATTTTATGAAGGCCACCGGATGTGAGATGGTGTTCTGCTCTCCGGACGGAAAGGCTGTGACTGCCATGGAGGGATACTCTCTTAATATGGATATGGGACTGAGAGATCTTGACCCGGCTGTGGTGAGAAGCTTTACTGTTCCGGGGGGAGACATCAGGCAGGCGGACTCCGGCACGGTGACGGAAGTACTGAAACAGGTGCGGGCAAACGGTGCGCTGATTGGAGGAATCTGTGCCGGTGTGGATCTGCTGGAGCGAGAGGGCATACTGGAGGGTCTTGACTCCACTCACTCGAAGGAGGAAGATGTGGTGAAGGATCAGAATGTGATCACGGCCCGGGGCAACGCCTATGTGGATTTTGCCATTGCCATGGGCAGGGAGCTGAATCTTTTCACGGACGAGGCGGATCTGCAGGAGACCATTGACTTCTGGAAATATCATAAGAGAATGGACGGATAGAGAAACCGAAAGGCCAGAGCGAAAGGCAGGAGGATGCAGATGGAATGGCGGTATGAAAAATTTATGGAGACAAAGCAGGCACCCCTGAAGCTGCGCCTGGCCCTGGAGGGGTATCTTTCGCCCGGAGAGCAGGGGGAAGAGAAGGAGCGGCAGGCCTATGAAGACTATTTGCGGCGCAGAGTCCGGCCCGCGGTGGAGATGCTGATGGAGCAGAACCGGATTGAAGACATCCTTCGGATGGAAGAGAAGGGATGGTTTGGAGCGCGGGAGCTGGACGAGTTTATTTCCATGGCGGCAAAGAAGGGAAAGACCGCCTGCTGGATGGATCTGGTCCGGAGAAAGGCGGAGCATTACGGCTTTCCTGACAGGGACTTTTCCCTGTAGAGAACCGAAGGGGCGGAAGCATGGGGATTTCGCATCTTATGGAAACGGGGAGAAGAACATGGGAGAAAGCACAAAAACGGCGATGGATAAGGAAGATCAGAAGAAGGGGCAGATGGAGGCCCTGGGGATAGAGATACTGAAAAACTGCCGTAATGAGCTGTATCGTCTCTATCCGTCCCTGGACGCGGCCTTTGGGCTGGTTATGACGCAGCCCTCAGACCGGACAGGGAGCATGGCCGGGGACGGGCGCTTTTTTTATTTTTCTCCGGAATTTGTGGCGGACCGATTTGTGACAGATCCCCCGCTGCTCTGCAGGGGGTATCTTCATATGCTGCTCCACTGCCTGTTCGGGCACATTTTTCCGGAGCAGGGAGTCAGCCGCCGGATCTGGGATCTGGCCTGTGATATGGCGGTGGAATATCTGGTGGAGCAGGAGAGCGAAAAGACGGGGGCGGAATGTCTGAAACAAAATGGGGCAGGTCCTGACCGGAACAGAAAGGAGCTGCGCAGCCAGTGCTTCCGGATCATGGGGGAGGGCCTGTCTGCCTGGAAGATCTGCCGGATGCTGGAGCAGGGCGCCTTTCCCTTTCCCGCAGAAGAGATGGAGGCCGCGTTTGTCTTTGACGATCATGCTCTCTGGTATCAAGAGGATGAGAGGGAAAGAAACGGTTTGAAACGTGCCTGGGAGAAAGCCCGCAGCCGCACCGGAGGAGAGGGAGGCGCTTTTGGCAGCCAGGCAGGCAGCCAGGCCGGAGATGGGGAGGAAACCCTGGATGAGATCTACCGGAGCCGCTACGATTACCGCCGCTTTTTGAGGCAGTTCGCCCATACAGGGGAGGAGATGGAGCTGGATATGGAAAGCTTCGACTATATTTACTATACCCTGGGAATGGAGCGGTACGGGAATCTGCCTCTGATCGAGCCGCTGGAATACCGGGAAGTGAACCGGCTGGCGGAGTTGGTGATTGCCATCGACACCTCCGGTTCTTGTTCAGCCCGGACGGTCAGCCGTTTTCTGGGGGAGACCTGGGAGATTTTGTCGGAGCAGGAGAATTTTTTTGAGCGGATGAAGGTGCTGTTCATCCAGTGTGACTGCTGCATTCAGGATGTGGCGGAGATCCACTCCCGGCAGGAGTGGGAGGCATACGCCCGGAATGTGACCATCCGGGGCAGGGCCGGGACAGATTTTTGCCCGGTGTTTCGTTATATAGAAAAGCGAAGAGAGGCGGGAGAACTTCAAAATCTGGCGGCCCTGATTTACTTTACCGATGGAGACGGGGTTTATCCCCGCGAGAAGCCGGACTACGAGACGGCCTTTGTTTTCGTGAAGAAGACGAAGGGGATGGATCAGGTGCCCGCCTGGGCACGGCGGCTTTTGATTGAGTGCCAGGGAGGATGAAAGGAATGAATATCAGGGATGCGAAGACAGAGATAAAAAATGCCCTTCTGGCCTATCACAGGCGGGATGAGGAGGGCCATTACAAATATCCTCCGGTGCGCCAGAGGCCCATCCTGCTGATGGGGCCTCCGGGAATCGGAAAGACGGCCATCATGGAGCAGGTGGCGGCTGAGTGCGGCGTGGGGCTGGTGGCTTACACCATCACCCACCATACCAGGCAGAGTGCGGTGGGGCTGCCCCAAATTGTCAGCCGCATCTACGGGGGAAAGACGGTGAATGTGACAGAGTACACCATGAGCGAGATCATCGCCTCAGTGTATGACTGTATGGAGCGCACCGGAAAGCAGGAGGGGATTCTGTTCATCGATGAGATCAACTGTGTCTCAGAGACGCTGGCGCCCACCATGCTTCAGTTCCTTCAGAACAAAACCTTCGGCACCCACCGGGTGCCGGAGGGGTGGATGATCGTGGCGGCGGGCAATCCCAGGGAGTACAATAAATCGGTGCGGGAGTTTGATATGGTAACCCTGGACCGGGTGCGGCGTATCCAGGTGGAGCCGGACTGCGGCGTGTGGATGGAGTACGCCCGGGAGAGGGGGATTTCCGGGGCGATTTTATCGTACCTGTCCATGAAGGAGGACCGCTTTTACCAGGTGGAATCCCAGTTTGGAGAACAGCGTTTTGTCACGGCCAGAGGATGGGAGGATTTATCCGAGCTGATACAGGGATATGAGGAGCTGGGACTGGAGGTGACGCCCTCCCTGGTGGTGCAGTTTTTGCAGCAGGAGGATACGGCCAGGGATTTCGCCGCTTATTACCGGATCTACCGCAGATACGGGGAGGATTACCAGATCCCGGAGCTTTTGTGGGGCCGGATGAGCGAAACTGCCCGAGCGGTCAGGATTTCCATGGGACGGGAGGCTTCCTTTGAGGAGCGTTTCACCGTGGCGGAACTGCTGCTGGATACCCTGGACGGAAAATTCCGGGAATACGAATTCCGGGACCGGCTGCTGGTTCGGCTCTACGGAGCTTTGCAGGCGCTGAAAAAAGAACTGCTGAGTGAGAATGAGGAAGGCCCGGAGGGTGCGGACTTCTGTATGGAAAAAATGATCGGGGAGCGCAAGGACAGTCTGAAGGTGAAACTTCAGAAGGAGCTGATAGACGGGCGGGAGACCAGGCTGGAGGAACAGGTGATCCGGATGTTGGAGCAGTATCGTCTGGTGCTGCGCGAAGAACATGTAAGGGACAGCAAAGAAGGATTCGCGCGGATCCGGAAGCTGTTTGGGCAGGAGCTTTCCCGCAGGGAGGAGCTGGTGGGCCTGATCGGACAGGGCCTTGGTCGGGCGTTTGCCTTTGTCCGGGACTGCTTCGGGGAAGACCAGGAGATGCTTCTGCTGGTGTCGGGGCTGGCCAGGAACCAAAGGAGCGCGGATTATATTGCCCGGCATGGCTGTCCGGACTTTTTAAGATACAGCGAGCTGCTGACGAACGTAACACCCCGGGAGAGTCTGCGCTCCGCCTGCAGGGAGGCGCTGGGGGAGAAAAGAGAGGGATAAGAGAAACCGGAAACATCGGAAACCTGCCTGCATATGCTGGTAAAAAAGGTATGCAGGTATTTTTATGGCTAAGATAGTGATAGACGCCGGACACGGGGGCCGTGACCCTGGAGCGGTATCAAACGGCCGCCAGGAGAAAGATGACGCACTGGCGCTGGCAATGGCGGTGGGAGAAAAACTGGCGGACCGGGGCGTGGACGTGGTGTTTACCAGGACAGAGGATGTGTATCAGACGCCCTATGAGAAGGCTCAGATTTCCAACCGGGAGCAGCCGGACTATTTCGTGTCCATCCACCGAAATTCCAGTCCGGAGATGAATCAGTATTCGGGTGTGGAGACCTTGGTGTACGACCGGTCCGGGAAAAAAGTGGAGATGGCGGAGAGCATTAACCAGGAGCTGGAGGATGTGGGCTTCCGGAATCTGGGGATAAAGGAGCGGCCCGGCCTGGTGGTGCTGCGGCGCACCAGCGCGCCGGCACTGCTGGTGGAGGCGGGATTCATCAATTCGGATTCCGACAACCAGCTCTTTGATTCGGAATTTGACCGGGTGGCCCAGGCCATTGCGGACGGCATCATTCGTACGCTGGATGATGTGAACCACGTGGAGGATTCCAGCGGCCAGACCGGGACGGAAGATACCGGAGAGGAATCGTATTACCGGGTGCAGACAGGGTCCTTCCGCAATCCCCAGTACGCCCAGGATATGCTGTATCGGCTGACAGAGCAGGGCTACCCGGCCTATATTGTGCGCCACGGGGACCTTTACCGGGTACAGGTGGGAGCTTTTGAGAAGCTGGACAATGCCATTAAGATGGAGGCGGTGCTGCGCCGGCAGGGGTACTCCACGCTCCTGGTAAATCAGTAAAAGCGAAGCGGCAGAAACTGTTCTGTTGGCATCTTTTATTCTGCCTGTCAATATAATAGCAGTGAGCAGGCTGTAAAGGGCGGGGAAAGGTGAGATACAGAGCGGGAAAGGGAGCGGGCGCGGCATTTTTTCTTGCGGCCATGCTGGCCGTCTGCCTCTGGAAGAGAGAGGGGCAGGCGGCAGGCATGGAGATTCAGGGGCAAAGCCTGGAGGAACTGGCCCGCCAGGCTGCGGAGAATCTGATTCGCCAGGCAGGGCAGGAGCCGGCCCCCGGTTTTGGCGCAGTGGAGGACGTGCTGAATAAGATCAGCAAATATTGCAGTGCCCGGGTGGAGTATCAGTTTGGCGACGAGACGGAGATCCTGGACGGAACCACCATTGTGGGATGGATCCGTTATGATACAGCTACAGGAACCATTTATCTGGAGAGGAAAAAGATTGAGGAATACGTGGCGGGGCTGGCGGAAAAATATGACACTTATCAGAAGCCCCGGGAGTTTCAGACCTCCTTGGGGGACTGGGTGACGGTGACGGGAGGAAGTTATGGCTGGCTGATGGACCAGGAAGCGGAAGCCCGGGTGCTGGAGCATATGATCCGCAGCGGGGCCAGCCGCACAAGGACCCCTAAGTTTGCCCATACCGCGGCGGACTGGAGCCACAGTGACCTTGGCGATACCTATGTGGAGGTGGATCTGTCCAGCCAGCATGTGTGGCTCTATGTGGATGGAGTGGAGGAGTTATCAGTGGACTGCGTCAGCGGTACCTACACGGACCAGGGAAGGAAGACGCCGGAGGGCACCTATACCATTGACTATCTCATGTCTCCCGCAGTGCTGACAGGGCCGGACTGGTACTCTCCGGTTTCCTACTGGATGCCCTTTAACGGGGGCATCGGACTGCACGACGCCACCTGGCGCTCCAGTTTCGGGGGAGATATTTTTATGTACAGCGGATCCCATGGCTGCATCAATCTGCCGCTGGAGGCAGCTCAGAGACTGTACAGCTACGCCTATGCGGGAATGCCGGTGATCTGTTACTACCGGTAGAGGTATCCGGTTGACTTAACGGAGATTTCTGATAGAATAGACTTATGATAAGTGACCATATAAATCAGATAACAGAGCCGCTGCTGGGATGGTTCCAGAAGCATGCCAGGGCGCTTCCCTGGAGGGAGCATCCGCTGCCCTATTATGTCTGGGTATCGGAGATTATGCTTCAGCAGACCAGGGTGGAGGCGGTGAAACCTTACTTTTTCCGGTTTGTGGAGGCCCTGCCGGATGTGGAAGCGCTGGCAGTCTGTCCAGAGGACAGGCTGCTGAAGCTGTGGGAGGGCCTTGGCTATTACAACCGGGTGAGAAATATGCAGAAGGCAGCGAAACTTGTGATGGAACAGTACGGAGGCCAGCTTCCGGCGGATTATGACAAGCTGCTGAGCCTGCCGGGAATCGGAAGTTATACGGCGGGTGCCATTGCGTCCATTGCCTACCATATTCCGGTGCCTGCGGTGGACGGGAATGTGCTGCGGGTGATCAGCCGGATTACGGAGAATGAAGAAGACATTCTAAAGCAGTCGGTGAAACGGCAGATAGAAGAGCTGTTAAGGGGGATTATCCCCGGAGATGATCCGGGGACCTTCAATCAGGCCCTGATGGAGCTGGGGGCCATGGTTTGCCTGCCAAACGGGGCGCCGGACTGTGCCCGCTGTCCTCTGTGCAGCCTGTGCATGGCCAGGCTCCACGGAAGGCTGGATGAGATTCCCAAAAGAAAGACGAAGAAAGAGCGTCGGATTGAGGAGAAGACGGTGCTGGTGATCCGGGATGGATGGCGCACCGTGATTCGCAGACGGCAGGATGAGGGCCTGCTGGCCGGGTTATACGAGCTGCCAAACCTGGAGGGACATTTGAGTGAGGACCAGGTGGTGGACTATCTGAAACGCCGGGGATTTTCTCCCCTTCAGATTCGGCCCCTTCCCAACGCCAAACATATTTTCAGCCATGTGGAATGGCGGATGACCGGGTACGCGGTGCTGGTGGAGGATATGGAGGAATGTGAAACGGGAGAGTTCCTGGTGGTGGAGCCCGGACAGACTCAGAGAGATTATCCGATTCCGGCTGCCTTCGGCGCTTACGCCCGGTATCTGCAGATCTACCTGGGACAGGAGAAATACGCGCAGGAGAAGTCCCGGGAAGAAGGTCTATCAATATGAAGGAGAAAAAAATGGATAAAATATTGACGGTTGCCATACCTTGCTACAATTCGGAGGCGTACATGGAAAAATGTATCCAGTCGTTGCTTCCGGCGGGGGAGGATATTGAGATTCTGGTGGTAGATGACGGCTCCACAAAAGACCGCACCCCTCAGATCGCGGATCAGTATCAGGCGAAATATCCGGGAATTGTGCGCGCCATACATCAGGAAAATGGCGGACACGGCGAGGCGGTGAACGCGGGGCTGCGCCATGCGTCCGGCATTTATTATAAGGTGCTTGACAGCGATGACTGGGCGGACACCAAGGCCCTCCTGGCGATTGTGGAGCGAATGAAAGCGCTGGAGGCGGCCGGGACTCCGGTGGACATGTTCCTGGCTAACTTTATCTATGATAAGGTGGGGGCAAAGCACAAGAAGGTGGTGCACTTTCGGGGGGTTTTCCCGGTGGATCAGGTGTTTGGCTGGTCCGCTATGGGCCATATGAAGGAAACCCAGTATATCCTGATGCATAACATCTTTTACCGCCGTGAGACAGTGAAAAAGAGCGGTATGGTGCTGCCCAAGCACACCTTTTACGTGGACAATATTTTTGCGTTTCAGCCCTTCCCCTATGTGAAGAAGCTGTACTATATGGATGTGAATTTCTATCACTATTATATTGGGAGGGAGGATCAGTCCGTCAATGAGCAGGTGATGATTGGCCGCATTGACCAGCAGATCAAGGTGAATACGCTGATGATTGATATTATGAACCGTCAGAGCTTTGAGGGGCTGGAGCCGAACGTTCGAAAATATATGTATATTTATCTGGACAAGATTATGACAGTGACCACCAGCCTGCTGCTGGTGAGCGGGACTAGAGAGAACCTGGAGAAGAAGCGGAAGCTGTGGGCTTACTTGAAGCGGACCAATCCGCAGATGTACCGTCATCTCCGCTGGACCTTCCTGGGGTTTGCCATGAATCTGCCGGGATGGCTGGGAAGAAAGATCAGTGTGAGGGGATATAAGATTGCCCGGAAATTTGTGGGTTTCAACTGAAAAGGAGCTGCCGGAAAGCGGGAAAACAGCTTTTCGGCAGCCCCTTTTTAATCTACAATCATTTTCAGTTTTTCCTTCATCAGGCTGAAGGATACCTTCTTGCAGAACCCGAAATGTTCTCCGTCAATATGGACGCAGGCCTCCGCGTCGCTCTGAATGACGGCCCGGCGGCAGCGATAAATGTGAATGCCCTGAAACTTTACATGTTTTCCAATGAAGGCGGTGGGAAGGATCAGAAGCGCCTTCCACTTTGGGATGCCTTCCACCACGATCAGATCCAGGTAATTGTCCACGGGATTTGCTTTGGGGCAAAACATAAAGCCGCCTCCCTCATACCGGGTGTTCATGGCTGCGGCAAAATATACCTGCTGGTAAGTGATGAGCTGCTGGTCGTCCATGAGCAGACGGATGGAGAAGGGCCGGATGGAGATCATCAGCTTCAGAGCATTCAGCAGATAGATCAGCTTGCCGGCGTGAACTTTGTTCAGCAGATTCTTCAGGCGGGAGCTGTAGGATTCATAGCAGACCGCCGCATCGTAGCCGATGCCGGAGCTGACGGCAAAATATTTCTTCTGTTTTCCGGAGGAGGTGACGCCGATGTTGATGTTCCTGAACTTTTCAGGGCTCAGTATCATTTCCATGTTGTCCTCCAGACGGGAGGGCAGGCGCATGCCTCTGGCAAAGTCATTGCCGGAACCGGTGGGTATGTAGCCGAAGGTGATGCCCTCGTAGGAGGCCAGACCGCTCAAAAACTCATTGATGGTGCCGTCCCCGCCCACCACCACGATGGTGCAGGGGGTCCGGTTCAGGGACAGAAAGCGGGCCAGCTCCTCGGCTTCCCCAGGGCCTTCCAGGATAAAGCTCTCATATTCGATATTTCGCTCGTCCAGAATAGCCCGGGCACGCTCCCACAGGCGCATGCCCTTGCCGGAACTGGAGATGGGATTGACAATAAAATAGTACATACGCATTACACCTCCGGATTCTATCTGTATTGTAGCAGTTTTTTGTTGCTGCCACAATGTTGTGTTTTTGATATTTTTGTGATATGATGGGAAATACTCAGGCATTCAAATGAGGAGGAAGACTATGGAAACAACCGGTAAAAATTTTATTGAGCAGATCATTGAGAAGGATTTGGCGGAGGGGAACTGTGAGACCGTGTGCACCCGCTTTCCGCCGGAACCCAATGGCTATCTGCATATCGGACACGCCAAATCCATTCTGTTGAATTACGGGCTTGCCGTGAAGTATCATGGAAAGTTCAATCTGCGTTTTGACGATACCAATCCCACGAAGGAAAAATCAGAATTTGTTGAATCTATTCTGGAGGATGTGCGGTGGCTGGGAGCAGACTGGGAAGACCGGCTGTATTTCGCCTCCAACTATTTTGACCAGATGTACGAGGCGGCCATTAAGCTGATTAAAAAAGGGAAGGCGTTTGTATGCGACCTGACGGCGGAGGAGATCCGGGAGTACCGGGGAACTCTGAAGGAGCCGGGCAAGAACAGCCCCTACCGTGACCGCAGCGTGGAGGAAAATCTGGAGCTGTTTGAAAACATGAAAAACGGGATGTATCCGGATGGATCCAAGGTGCTGAGAGCGAAGATTGATATGGCTTCGCCCAACATCAATATGAGAGACCCGGTGATTTACCGGGTGGCCAGGATGACCCACCACAATACCGGAGACAAGTGGTGCATCTACCCCATGTATGATTTCGCCCATCCCATCGAGGACGCCATCGAGGGCGTCACTCATTCCATTTGTACGCTGGAGTTTGAGGATCACAGGCCCCTCTACGACTGGGTGGTGAGAGAACTGGAGTATCCCCATCCTCCCAAGCAGATTGAGTTTGCCAAGATGTATCTCACCAATGTGGTAACAGGGAAGCGTTATATCAAGAAGCTGGTTATGGATGGCATTGTGGACGGATGGGACGATCCCAGGCTGGTGTCCATCGCTGCTCTGCGCCGCCGCGGCTTTACGCCGGAGTCCATCAAGATGTTTGTGGATCTGTGCGGTGTGAGTAAGGCTCAGAGTTCCGTGGATTATGCTATGCTGGAGTACTGCATCAGAGAGGATCTGAAACTGAAACGGCCCCGTCTGATGGCGGTACTGGATCCGGTGAAGCTGGTGATCGACAACTATCCGGAGGAACAGATGGAAGAGCTGGAGATTGAGAACAACCTGGAGAATCCGGAATTGGGAACCAGAAAGGTGCCCTTTGGCCGGGAGCTTTACATTAACCGGGATGATTTCATGGAGAATCCTCCGAAAAAATATTTCCGTCTGTTTCCGGGCAATGAGGTCCGCCTGATGGGAGCCTACTTTGTCACCTGCACCGGATTTGAGAAGGATGAGGACGGCAATGTGACGGTGGTGCATTGTACCTACGATCCCGAGACCAAGTGCGGCACCGGATTTACCGGCCGGAAGGTGAAGGGTACCATTCACTGGGTGGCGGCCAAGACTGCGTTCCAGGCCCAGGTAAGACTGTACGAAAATATCATTGATGAGGAGAAGGGCGTGTACAACGAGGATGGCTCGCTGAATTTAAATCCTAACTCCCTGACGGTTTTGGAGAATTGTTATCTGGAGCCTGCCCTGAAGGAGGCAAAGGCCTACGCCAGCTATCAGTTTGTGAGAACCGGATTTTTCTGCGCGGACTGCAGAGATTCCAGGCCGGGCGCTCCGGTGTTCAACCGGATCGTGTCCTTGAAGAGCTCCTTCAAACTGCCCAAGGCCGATGCGTAACTGAATAGTAGTATCAAAGCCGGGGGCAAATGCGGGGACTGCTGTTATAGAAGCTGTCCGGGCATGGCCTCCGGCTTTTTGCAGGATTGAATGAGAGGATGGCCTCCGATGATTCGAAAAGGAGAGGAAAGAATTGGCAGAGCGTTTCTTTCAGTGTATTACGGATTTTATTTTTGTGGAACATTCTCCGGAGCGGGCGGATGTAATTTTTGTTCCCGGAGGAAATTACCCTCAGGCGGCACAGGAAGCGGCCAGGCTGTATAAGCGGGGGATGGCGCCCCTGATTCTGCCCTCGGGGCGGTACAGCATTCTGCGGGGATTCTTTGAAGGGCCGGCGGAGAGCGAATGGGCTTACCTGAGGCAGGTGCTCCTGGAGGAGGGGGTGCCGGATGAGGCCATTCTGAAGGAGGATGAGGCCACATTCACCTATGAAAATGCCATAAAGTCCAGGAAAGTGACGGAAAAGCTGGGAATCGTGGTTCGCCGCGCCATCATCTGCTGCCAGGCTTTTCACGCCAGAAGATGCCTGATGTACTATCAGGAGCAGTTTCCGGATACCCGGTTCCTGATTCGTCCGGTGGAAACCAGAGGGATCAGCCGGGATAACTGGTATCTGGATCGGGAAAAAATCGATGTGGTGCTGGGAGAGGTGGAGCGCTGCGGAGGGCAGTTCCATGAAATTATGTATCGCTATGCAGATGGACAGAAGGAATCAGAAGCCTTTGGAAAGGATGGACAGAATGATTAAACTAATTGCCACAGATGTGGACGGCACTCTGGTGGAGGAGGGAAGCCCGAACCTGAATCCGGAATTCTATGATGTGATTCTGAAATTAAAAGAGCGGGGGATTCTCTTTGCGGCGGCCAGCGGCCGTCAGTACGCCAGCATTTACCGCCTGTTTGAGCCGGTGGCGGACCAGATGATTTTTATCGCGGAGAACGGGGGATATGTGGTCTGCCGGGGACGCCAGATTGAGTGCAAGGCCCTGGACCGATCCGACTTTGAAGAGGTGGTGCATTTTATCCGCCGGCAGAAAGACTGCTTTATTCTGGTAAACGATCCCTATCAGGCCTACACAGAGAGCCGGGATACGGAGTTTATCCAGTGGCTGCTTGGAGGGTATAAGGCCCAGCTTCAGCAGGTGGAGGATGTAACAGCCCTGAATACGCCCATTGTGAAGGCGGCTCTCTATTGCAAGGGAGACGCGGCCGCCATGGCGGCTGTCATGAAGGAGCGGTTTGGAGACCGGGTGAATATTATGGCGTCGGGACAGCGCTGGGTGGATGTGGTGCGGGCCGATGTAGATAAGGGTGCGGCTCTCGCCAGAATCCAGCAGCTGATGGGAATTAAAAAAGAGGAGACCATGGCCTTCGGGGACAATAACAACGATATTGGCATGCTTTTGTGCGCGGGGGAGAGCTATGCGGTGGCAAACGCCAGGGAAGAGGCAAAGCGGGCGGCCAGGCATATCACGGACCGGAACGTGGAGGACGGCGTGCTGAAGGTGCTGCGCACGCTGCTGTAGAGGAAGGCCCCGGATGGGGGAAGAAGCGTGCAAACAGAAAGAATAGAAAAGAAAGAAGGAGAGCGCGGGATGGAATACGATCAGATGTGTGTGGAGACCTTTTTGAAAAACCAGGAAAAGCTGTTTGATGAGCCGGTGGCCCAGACGCCCCAGGAGGCCCGGGATTTTCTGGAGGACTGTATGGCGCAGGTGTTTCCCGGATTCCGGGAGATGAAGCGCTATTTTCAGGAGAATCTGGACGCCTCCGGGATGTCCGATGAGGAGATCCGGGAGGCGTGCGAGGTCTTTGAACTTCCGGACGGAAGATTTCTGGTGGTGGAGGGGTAAGGATCTTAGCCAAACAGGGGCAGTACATAGTCGGTGATGATCCCCAGAATCACCAGATGGACGGGATAAAACCAGTAGAAAAAGTATTTCAGGGAGATACCCCGCTTGCCGTTATAGAAATAGACGGGGATAAAGGCCAGCGGGGCCGGCACCTCCCAGGAGATAGCCGCTGCGCCTCCCAGGCACTGATACAGCTTGGAAAACCGGAGAATATAGAGCACTTCAATGAGGAATACGCCCCGGTAACTGTAGTCTGTCTGCAGAAAGTTAGCGGCCAGCAGTCCTGACACCATGATGGGAAGCTGAATCCAGATCCGGCCCCGGCAGGTCTGGATCCCCCACAGTACCAGCAGACCAATGAGCAGGGTGAAATACACGTTCTGCTTGGCGGGATAGAACCAGCTGGGTTTCAGGGCGAAGTCAAAGGGAATCTCGGAGATCAGCGCGAAGAGAAACAGGCGCTGGGCATATTTTTTCACATCGTGGGTGTGAAGAAATCCTTCCACCAGGAGAAAGCAGAAGATGGGGAAGGCGATGCGGCCGATGTCCCTCATCAGACTGTACAGCTGACGGACGGCCTGAAGGGTCTCCGGGTTGGAAGTAATGTAGTGCTGTCTGGTCAGCGCGGAGACTACGGTGGCCCCCGTGTGGTCAATCAACATGGTGACGATGGCAATGATCTTCAGGGTACTGCCTGAGATGCCGAAGGTCCGGTTTTTTTCCATGAAGTATCATCCTTTCTGTTTGATTTCTGCCGGAGCGTGCAGTATGTTACTATTCACAGCCCCCGCCCGCATACGCACTCGTCGCCTCTTCGAGGCTCCAGTCCCGCTCCTTACGGAGCTAAGACTGCTTATGTGGGCGGGGGTGACTGCTTCACAGTCTGGTTTCAGAATTGCCAGCAGATGCTTACGTGCAAGCACGACACATCTGTTGGCAATTCTGAAACGGCTGTGAATAGTAACTGTAGTATTGCAAATTTTATGACAAATATGGAAAATTACCCGAACATTTTATCACAGGAATGGCGGGATGACCAGATATTTCGAAAAATCTTAAGAAAAAGGAGTGACAGGGAAATGATAGAGCGCGTGGCGATTGTGGGGATGGGAGCCCTGGGCCTTCTGTACGGAACCCACATTGCGGATCACCAGGGAACGGAAGGACTCTGCTATGTGATGGATGAGGGGCGGGCTGAAAAATACAGAGATAGGATTTTTTACAAAAATGACAGGCCCTACCGTCTGCCGGTCTGCGAGGCGAAGAAGGCCGGGACTGCCGATCTGGTGATTGTGGCGGTTAAGTACCACGGGCTGTCAGCCACTCTGGATGAGATGAAAAACTGTGTGGGGGATCACACAGTAATATTGTCTGTGATGAACGGCATCAGCAGCGAGGAGATCATCGGAGCGCGGTATGGGAAGGAGAAGCTGATCTATGCGGTGGCCCAGGGAATGGACGCCATGAAATTTGAGAATCGTCTTACCTTCACGAAAATGGGAGAGCTGCGTATCGGGGCCAGAGAAGAGTGTCAGAGAGAAAACCTGAGAAAGGTGAGGGAGTACTTTGACAAAATTCAGATGCCCTACACCCAGGATGAGGATGTGCTTCACCGGATGTGGGGGAAATTCATGCTCAACGTGGGCGTCAACCAGTGCTGCATGGTGTACGAGACCAACTATGGAGGATGTCTGCGGGAGGGGGAAGCCAACCGCTCCATGATTGCGGCCATGCGGGAGGTGATTGCCCTGGCTCACAGCCAGGGGATCGGGATTGGCGAAGCGGATCTCAACGAGTACGTGGAGATCTTAAAGAAACTCTCACCGGAGGGGATGCCCTCCATGCGCCAGGACGGGCTGGCCAGACGGCCTTCGGAGGTGGATATGTTCGCAGGCACCGTGATAGAGCTGGCGGAGAAGGCCGGGATCCTGGTTCCCACAAACCAGTATCTGTACCGGAAAGTGAAGGAGATGGAGGCGAAGTACTGATCCCATCAGGGGAAAACACAGGCTCTGTCAGGGGAGAATCACGGGGCCCGTCTCCGCCTCACTGCAAAAGGGCATGCCGTATTTGGCGGTGAGAAGACTCCGGTACAGGTGGGAGGCGGTAAAATCCATCTGCAGCATCCTGGCGGCTGGTCCCTTCAGTGACCTGGCGGCTGCGGAGGGTTTGGTGATCAGAGGCAGGCGGGAGGTTTCCTTGATTCTGCGCAGCAGTGGAGCTGCCTCACGGCGGAAACCGAGAATGCGGGCATAGAAAATGGGACCGTCTTCCCGGCAACTGTCGGCAAGTTCCTGAGAGATATCTAATATGATGTGCAGCAGCACCCGGCGGATTCTGGCTTCAGTTATCTGCCGGGTTTTTATTGCGGCCACAGTCTCCGCCCAGGATTTCCCGGTCAGGGAATAGCGCAGCTTGAGGATCCGGTCTGACAAATCAGGGCTGACGTCAAAGATTCCTGAAAAATCAGTCATGATCAGCAGCTGGCGGGTCAGCCAGGGCATCAGATCATCCGGCATAATCGGGCGGCCGCAGGCAGAGGAGAAAAGCGCCTGACATTCCGCAGGCACATAAGGAAGAAGGCTATCCAGACGTTCGCTTCCAGCCAGGCCTTTGCGCAGGGCGGTGGCGGAACAGTATCCGCCGCCCAGGACAGGATCGTGGTAACCGCTTCCCAGACGCCGGATGGGAAGGGGAGCCATGGAGGCATGAAGATGCCGGATGGCTTTGCAGTACTCCATCCCCAGGATATTGTTGGGGGAGGAGAAAAATCCGGACCAGTCATTTTCCAGGCCAGCAGCTCCGGCGCTGTTTGCTGGGAGGTCGCCGGAATGGGAGGCAAAATATCCGGCGATGGCCCTGGCTCTGGACTGGGGGTAGGTGAGCCCCAGACGCAGCCCTTCCCGCAGCGTGTTTGTGTATTCCTTCGGCTCCTGATCCAGCACCTGGGCGGACCGGAGCAGAAGTGTGAGAGAGTGGGTCTCACAGCCGAAGCACAGAGTGTCCGCTGCCCCCAGGCCGTCCAGCAGAGCTACAGCACCCATTGCGAAATATTCGGCGCTGCCGCAGGCATAGCAGACGGGCAGCTCCAGCACCAGATCGGCCCCGCCCAGCAGAGCCATCCTGGCGCGGGTGAATTTGTCAAAGACGGCGGGCTCTCCCCGCTGTACAAAGTCGGGGCTCATGACCACCACGATGTAATCGCAGCCGGAGCTCTCCCTGGCTTTTTTCAGATGATAGGCGTGGCCGGTGTGAAATGGATTGTACTCTGCAATGATGCCGGTGATTTTCATAACGTTCCTCCTGCGGTTTCTGGACGGTCTGTTTTTCATATCCCCCATTGTAGCAAAGTCTGCCCGCTTCATCAAGCTGCGGCAAAACCTTTGAAACGTGTATTTTTCGGGGTTCATGGCAATTTATGTCTTGTATGGAAAAATAAAATGGTTTATAAT
>DBFBJF010000160.1:0-17890 GCA_048203265.1 Candidatus Merdiplasma sp. | reverse complement strand
TGACTGCTGGGCTCCCGGGAAATTAAAAAAACAGCTGGCCCTGCTGGCGGATACGGGCAGTGTGCTCTGCTGTACAGGACGGGAGCTGCTGACTCCCCAGGGGAACCCCACAGGCAGAGTGATCGGAGTGAAACCGGTGATTTCCCGGCGGGACCTGCTTGGACACAACAGCATCAACTGTTCTTCCGTCCTGCTGGACGCATCGGTGGCCAGGGAATTTCCCATGGAGCATGAGGACAGCCATGAGGACTACATCACTTGGCTGAAAATACTGGATCGGTACGGCCCGGCAGTGGGGATTGACGAACCGCTGCTGAAATACCGGCTTTCTTCCGGCGGCAAATCCGGGAGCAAGCTGAAATCAGCGGCCATGACTTTCCGGGTGTACCGGTATATGGGATTTGGCAGGGTAAGGTCCGCGGCATGTTTTGTGAGTTATGCCCTTCACGGCGTGTGCAAGTACGCAGGAGCCTTCCTGACTGGACCAAGGAGCGGAAGATGAGAGAGCGGCACCTGGCCTCACCGGAGATGATCCGGGCCTGGAGAGGGAGAACCCCAAAACCTGAGGGGGAAACTGCCGCTTTACAGGGCATGGACCAGATGCTATAATGAGCGGAAGCGCAAGCCGCATACTCCGCGGCAATGAAGGGAGCAGAGGAATGAATACAGTGAAGGAGCTTCTTGCCAGCCGGCGCATGATTTGGAAACTGGCAAAGAACGACTTTAAGACAAAATACGCAGGATCCTATTTCGGCATTCTGTGGGCTTTTGTGCAGCCCATTGTCACGATCCTGATTTATATCATCATATTTCAGTTTGGATTTAAGGCCGTCCCCACAAAGGAGGGCTATCCCTATGCCCTGACGCTGACCTCGGGCATTATTCCCTGGTTTTTCTTTTCTGAGGCACTGTTAAACGCCACCAACTGTTTTATGGAATACTCCTACCTGGTGAAAAAGGTGGTGTTTAAGATCAGTATTTTGCCGGTGGTGAAGGTGGTATCCTCCCTGTTTGTCCATCTGTTTTTTGTGGCACTGGTCTTTCTGATTTTTGTCTTGTTCGGCAAGGTCCCGCCGGTGCAGTTTGTCCAGATTATTTACTACATTTTCTGTACTTTCTGCTTTGCCCTGGCCCTGTCCTTTCTCACCTCGGCCATTCTGCCCTTCTTTCGGGATTTCGGACAGATCGTGAACATTGTGCTTCAGGTTTGGATGTGGGCCTGCCCCATCATGTGGGACATGAATCAGATGCTGGGGGATCATCCTCTGTTGATGCGCCTCATCAAGCTGAATCCCTTTGTCTATGTGGTAGAGGGGTATCGGGACTGCTATATGAATGGGGTATGGTTTTGGGAGCACGGCCTGTACACTCTGTATTTCTGGGGCGTGACCCTGGTGATCGGATGGATCGGTTTCCGTATATTTAAGAAACTGCGGGTACATTTTTCGGATGTGCTGTAGGACATCCCCGGTCTCTGGCCGAGTAAGAGGAAGCAGCAGACGCAAAGAGGCAGGAGTGAAAACGCAATGAAGGAAAACAACGCCATTGAGCTAAAAAATATCAGCAAGGTATATAAACTCTTCGACCGGCCAAAGGACCGGCTGAAGGAATCTCTCTCCCTGACCCACAAGTGTTACCACAGGGATCACTTTGCCCTGGAGGGCGTGAATTTGAGCGTAAAACGGGGAGAGTGTGTGGGCATTATCGGCACCAACGGGTCGGGAAAGTCTACTCTTTTAAAAATTATTACGGGGGTACTGACTCCCACGGGCGGCAGTGTGGAGATCAACGGAAAGATCAGCGCCCTGCTGGAGCTGGGAGCCGGGTTTAATATGGAATACACCGGATTGGAAAATGTGTATTTGAACGGAACCATGATGGGTTTTACCGATAAAGAGATTGAGGCAAAGCTGGATGATATTCTCACCTTTGCGGAGATTGGGGATTTTATTTATCAGCCGGTGAAAACCTACTCCAGCGGAATGTTTGCCCGGCTGGCCTTTGCCGTGGCCATCAATGTGGAGCCGGATATCCTGATTGTGGACGAGGCGCTGAGCGTGGGGGATATCTTCTTTCAGGCTAAATGTTATCGGAAATTTACAGAATTCAAGGAAGCGGGAAAGACCATCATTTTTGTGTCCCACGACATGGGAAGTATTATCAAATACTGTGACCGGGCGCTGCTGCTGAACAAGGGAAAGCCTGTGTTTACCGGTGCCTGTGCGGAGGCAGTGGATATATATAAGAAGATTCTGGCCAACCAGTACCATGAAGGGGAGGAAGTGCCCCAGGTTTCCGGGGAGGAAACGGGAGGACTGCTCCCGAAGGGAACGGTATGGAAAGACAGCCTGGTGGTAAATAAAAATCAGTCGGACTACGGCCAGAAAGAGGCAGAGATTGTGGATTTTGCCCTGGTAGATCACAAGGGAATGGTGACTTCCTCTCTGGACAAGGGGAAACCCTTCCGGATCATGATGCGAGTGCACTTCCACAAGGACATGAAGCATCCCATTTTTGCCTACACCATTAAGGACCGGAAGGGGACGGAGATCACCGGCACTAACACGGTTCTGGAGGATGCCGCCCTGGAGGAGGGGAAGGCCGGGGAAGATGTTGTGGTCTGCTTTGAGCAGGTGATGAATCTGCAGAGCGGCCAGTATCTGCTGTCCCTGGGATGCACCGGGTATGAGATGGATCAGCTGGTGATTTACCACCGGATCTATGATGCCTGCTTTCTGGAGGTGTTTTCCACCAAGGATACGGTGGGATTTTATGATATGAATGCCCGGGTGACCTATCCGAAGGAAACGCTTTAACCAGGGTTTCCCTAAGAACAGCGGACAGAGAACGCGGATAAGGAGGCAGGGATGACAGAGAAAATCGGAGAAGTGGTGCTGAATCTGGAGTATTACGACGGGGAGGATCTCTACAGCGACGGGGATGTGGAGGAAGAACTGCTGGATATCGCGAAGAACTGCAGCCCCGGCGAATACCAGAAGGTGATTAATGAGAGGGCGAAGTGGCCTCTGCTGTATCATTTGTCGGAGCAGAGGGAAAATATCATTGACTGGTTCCCCATGAAGGAGCAGGCCACTGTGCTGGAGGTAGGGGCCGGCTGCGGCGCCGTCACGGGGGCCCTGACCCGCAGGGCGGCCCGGGTGGTGGCCAACGATCTGTCCAAACGGCGCAGCCTGATTAATGCCTGGCGCCATCGGCAGGAAGGAAACCTGGAACTGGTGGTGGGCAATTTCAACCGGGTGGCGGATCACCTGACGGAGCGGTTTGATTATGTGACGCTGATCGGTGTGCTGGAGTATGCCCCCGCCTACATTCAGGAGCGGGATCCCTTCAGCGCCTTCCTGGAGAAAATCAACGGTCTGTTAAAGGAAGACGGGGAGATGCTCATTGCCATTGAAAATCGACTGGGCATGAAATACTTCGCAGGCTGCAAGGAGGACCATGTGGGCCGGGCCTTTGAGGGAATTGAAGGGTATCCGGGAGGGGGCGGCGTGCGCACCTTCAGCAAGGCGGAGCTGGAGCGGCTGCTTGAACAGAACGGGTATGGGGAGTATGAATTCTACTATCCCTATCCGGACTATAAGTTCCCCACGGCCATTTACTCAGACCGGTATCAGCCCGGAAAGGGAGAGCTGTTGAATAATATCCGAAATTTTGACGCGGACCGCTATGTGATCTTTGACGAGGGAAAGGCCTTTGACAGCCTGGTGGGGACCGGATATTTTCCCATCTTCTCCAATTCCTTTTTCATCCGTGTCAGGAAGAAGGGGTGAGCGATGAATACCATCATTTACGCGAAATATTCCAGGGAGCGCAGGGAAGAGTTCCAGATTTCCACCACGATCCTGGAGGATGGGGAGGGGCGGCGCCAGGTGGAAAAGCGGGCGCTGCAGAAAGCCGGCATTCCCCATGTGGAGGCAATGGCAAAAAACAGTTCCCGCCTGGCGCAAAACTGCCGGTATGAGGGGCTTTCCGTGTGTCCCTGTACCCTGGTGGGAGAGGGGACGGTTTCCTTTCCTTTTATTCAGGGAAAAAATATGGACCAGATCATCACAGAGCATGTGGAAGCCAGAGATTTTCAGGCGGTGCGGGAGGATGTGAGCCTGCTCTACCGGATTTTGTCTGCCCAGAACGGGCTGGCTCCCTTTGAGCCTACGGAACCGTTCCGGGAGATTTTCGGCAGCCCGGATCTGCCGGAGGGACTGACGGCGGTGCCCCTCTCCAATCTGGATATGATCTTTTCCAATATTATGACGGATGGGAAGAATTACTATCTGACAGACTACGAGTGGGTGTTTGAGTTTCCCATCCCCATTCGCTTTCTGTTTGCCCGCAGCCTGATGCTTCACGGCGCTCTTCAGACCCTTAAGGAGGAACAGCTTCGGGAGCTTTACGCCCTGGGGGGCGTGGAACTGGAGGAGCTTCCTCTGTATTTCGATATGGAGGTGCGGTTTCAGAAGTATGTTACCGGGGAGGAGGAGGCGAATGTGCTCTCCAAACTCTATCCGAAGATGAAGACCTGCTGCTTTTTCCTGGACTATTGGAACACGGAACATCTCTACTACCGGGCCCAGGTGTGGGGACTGCCGAAGGACGGAGGGGATCCGGAGTGCCTTCACGACAGCCAGCACTTCCAGGGAGAGGTGAAGGAGCGGGTGCCGATACCGGATACGGACCGGTACCGGGCGTTTCTCTTCCAGCCGGTGGACACAGAGGCGGTGCTGAAGATCCATTACTTTGATGGGATACGGGGCGGAGCCGCGGAGCCTGCGGCCTTTTCTTCCCATAATGCCCAGCTCAATTACGGTCAGGAATATTATTTCCAGCAGCCGCCCCGGATGGAGATTAAAAATGAGGGCTATGAAGAGTTGGCCTTTGCCTACATTGTGTGGCACAGAAATGATTTCCTCATTGGCCAGGGCATAGATTTTAGAATAGAAAATGAGAGGCTCCATCGGGAGCTGAGAAAATATACGGGAAGGCTGCACAACCGGGTGATCCGGAAAATCGGCAGCCTGATCAAAGGAAAATGAGGCGGAGCGCAGTATGGAGAAAATGGATGTCTCGATTGTAATACCCACAAAAAATGCCGGTCCCCTGTTTGACCGGGTGCTTCAGGCGGTCTTTGACCAGAAGACGGAGTACACCTATGAGGTGATCTGCGTGGATTCCGGCTCCAAGGACGATACCCTGAAGATCATTGGAACATATCCCTGCAGGCTGTTTCAGATTCCGCCGGAGGAATTCGGCCACGGAAAAACCCGGAATTACGGGGCGTCAAAAGGGACAGGCACCTACATCGTGTTTATCACTCAGGACGCGCTGCCCGCCACGGATACCTGGCTTCAGAATTTCATCGATGCCATGAAGCTGGATGACCAGATTGCCGGAGGGTTTGGAATCCATTACCCCTATCCGGACTGCAACCTGCTGGACGTGCGGGATCTGACCAACCACTTTAAGGGGTTTGGGGAGACTAACACTATCTTTTCCCTGGAAGATAAGGAACGGTATGAGCGGGATGAGGGATACCGCCATTTTCTGGCCTTTTTTTCTGACAACAACGCCTGTCTGCGCCGAAGCGTCTGGGAAAAATATCCTTACGAGGACGTGAATTTCGCGGAGGATCAGTTCTGGGCCCGAAAGATGATAGAACTGGGTTATAAAAAGGTATACTGCCCATACGCTCCGGTTTACCACTCCCATAATTACAAGCTCACCACCTACTTTGCCAGGTACTATGATGAGCACAAGGGACTGTACGATCTGCACGGATACGAGATTGCCAAACACTGGAAATCCCTTCCGGGGATGCTTTACCGCCAGGTCCGGGGAGACTGTGTCTACATCCGGCATCTGGAAATCCCCAAGAGAGAAAAAATTTACTGGGCTTTTTATTCCCTGATGAGGAATTTTGACCGGTTCTGGGGAGGATATATGGGAGGAAAGTATCATACCTACTCCCCGGCCAAACAGCGGTTTTTAGACCGCCATATTTCCCAGCAGTATAAACAGAGAAAAGCATAGGTACCGTTTCGGTGATGCGGAAAGGAACAAAGATGGATCGCAGAGATTTGCTCGGCAGAGCGAAGCGCTATTATCAGAAGAACGGAATGAAAAAAACGCTGAAGCGTCTGGTGACAAAACCGGAACCTCCCAAGCAGGACATTGTGGGATTCTGGGATTTTATTGTAAATAGGGAGGAGATTCCCTTCTCCAGAGCGGACTATGAGGCCGGCAAGGGCGGGCAGACCGTCATCAACTGGATTGTCCCGGAATTTGAGAAGGGATCCGGAGGACATACCACCATTTTCCGGTTTGTCTCGGCCCTGGAGCGCCGGGGAATCCACAACCGGATCTATGTGTATCGGCCGGTAAAGCTGAACGACGAGAGCCTCCAGGAGCTGCTGAAAAACCATTTCCAGCTTTTGGACGAGCGGGTGGAGAGCTTCTGCGGTGTAGATAAGGTGAAGTACGCCCACGCTACGGTGGCTACCTCCTGGATTACCGCGTATTTTGTGCGAAATTTTCAGAATACCATCTCTAAATTTTATTTTATACAGGATTTTGAACCCTATTTTTATGCCCACGGTTCCGAGTATTCCTTTGCGGAGAACACTTACTCCTTCGGATTCCGGGGCATCACCGCCGGGGACTGGCTGAGGGACATCGCCAGGGAGCGGTACGGCATGGAGGCCATGAGCTTCCATTTTTCCTATGACAGAACCATTTACCGGCCGAAGGAGAAGCCGGATAACCGCCCACGGGTGTTTTTCTATGCCCGCCCGGTGACGCCCAGAAGAGACTGGGAGTTGGGGGTGCTGGCGCTCAATGAACTGTACCGCCGCATACCGGAGCTGGAGGTGGTGTTTGCAGGCTGGGATGTGAGCACGTATGAGATTCCTTTCCCCCACAGAAATATGGGGGTGGTTTCCATGGAGACTCTGGCGGATCTGTATACTCAATGCGACCTTTGCCTGGTGATCTCCAGCACCAACCTTTCTCTGGTGCCTCTGGAGGTAATGGGCTGCGGACGGGTGGCTGTATGCTCCGGCGGGGCCCAGAGTTCCTGGATGGTGAGCGGGGAGAACGCAGTGATGGTGAACTTTGAGCCTTTGCAGATCGCCGATGCCATGGAGTATTATCTCAAGCATCCGAAGGAGCTGGAGAAAAAGAGACAGAAGGGAATGGTCTTTGCGGCCCAGACTTCCTGGGAGCGGGAAGCGGACAAAGTGTATGAGGCAATTCTGGAGGGGATCAGGGAAGATGAAGATCAGATTCGGTAAAACGCAAAAGACCGGTTGTGTGTGGGACCGGCAGAAGAAATTCCAGGTGGTGTTCCTGGTGCTGGTGGGAGTGTTTCTGTTCGCCTGGGCGGTGATTCAGCCGCCCAACTTTTCGCCGGACGAGGCGATGCGCTATAAGGTAGTGAATTATATTTTCCGGCACAATGCCATTCCTCACGGCGGGGATCCGGAGGTGCTGGACGCCTCCTGGGGGATTTCCTATGCCTTCTATCCGGTGTTGTCCTATCTGGTTTCTAACATTTTTATGAAACTGGTGAGCATTTTTACCATGGATTCCTTTGCTCTGCTGGTGGCGGGCAGGATGGCGGAGGTAGCTTTCGGCGTGGGGACAGCATATTTTACCATGAAAATTGCCGAGAAAGTATTCAAAGGGGCTTACGAGAAAATGTTCCTTTTTCTCACCATGCTGCTGCCGGGGGCCTTTGTGCTGTTTTCCTACATAAACTGCGACAGTCTGGCCCTGCTGGCTACTGCCATGATGATTTATTCCTGGATTTTGGGCCTGGAGGACGGATGGAGTTATAAGACCTGCGTGCTGACGGCGGTGGGCGTCTCCGCCTGTGCCTTGGCCTACTATAACGCCTACGGCAGTATCCTGGCCACGGTGGTGGTGTTCGTGTTGTCCTTTATCTTCTGTGGGGAGAAACGGTGGCAGATTAAGAAGATGCTCCAGCGCGGACTGTTTATCACGGCCATTGTGGCGGTGCTGGCTGGATGGTGGTTTGCCAGAAGCTATGTGCTCTATGACGGTGATATCCTGGGATTGGATATTACCACCGAGTATGCGGAAAAATATGCTTCTGAGGCGCGCAAGCCCTCCAACAGCTATACCTTCCAGGAAAATCCCAATGTGAATGTGTTTGATATGCTGATTTATCAGCCGGTGAACCATGCCCACAACTGGATTATGATGGTGTACTACAGCTTTATCGGAAGCTTCGGCTACATGACCATCTGGCCGCCGGAGTGGATTGGCAAGCTGTTTATGATGGTATTCCTGGTGGGCATCATCGGAGTGGTGACGCGGCTTCGCAGGATGTTCGCGGTGCGCAGCGTCTCTTTTGAGGAGAGAAAACAGGTGGTCGGAGCTGCTCTGCGGGTAAAGTACATCTACCGGAGAAAAAGCTGGAGCAAGGAGGCGGTGTTTCACTGGGGACTGTTGATTGCCCTGGTGATGCCAAACCTTTTGAATATTTACAATTCCTATGTGAATGATTATCAGCCCCAGGGGCGCTACAGCATGCCCATGATTATCCCCTTTATGTACTTTATCACCAGGGGATACGGCTTCCTGTTTGAGCGTTTCCGGGGAGGGGAGCGGGCAGGCCGGATCTTCTGCTATGTGATCTGCGGCTGCATGACAGTATTTCTGCTTTACTGCTATTTCGGCCTGGTACTCCCGGCCTGCCTGGACTAGACGGCAAACCGATGCGGGGGTGTGAACCGGCCCCGGATAGGATGGAGAGAAGAATATGCCAAATTTACGAGAATTGACAGTGAAAACAGTGAAGACCCTTCAGAAGGACGGGCCCAAAAAGGTGAGGGAGAAGGCGAAGCGGTATTTGAAACGGCGTCAGACGGAGCGCCAGGAGGCGGTTTATGCCCGGGGGGATTTCCGGGAAGTTCTGTTTATTAACGGCTGTGACGACCGCTTGCCTCATCCGGGGCGGTACCGGGTGTCTCACCAGCGAGAACAGCTGGAGTCCCTGGGGATCACCACGGGAGAGGTCTATTTTGAAAACTTGCAGCTGGAGACGGTGCGCTGCTATCGGGTATTCCTCTTTTTTCGCTGCCCCTTGACAGAAATCATCCGGCAATTTGTGGAGGAGGCCAGAGCGCTGAACAAGACGGTGCTCTACGATGTGGATGATCTGGTGTTTGATACGGTATATACGGACCAGATCCCCTATCTGGACACCATGGACGGGGAAGAGCGAGCCAGATACGATGAGAATGTGCGCAGCATGGGGAAACTGTTATCTCTGTGCGATGGCGCCGTTACCACCACTGCCTGTCTGGCGGAGGAGCTGGAAAAATATGTGCCCGCCGTGCTGATCAACCGGAATGTGGCATCAGAGGAGATGGTGAGTCTTTCCAGAGAAGCGCTGGAACAGCGTGAGGAGGAACCAGAGGAACCGGAAGAGAGACCGGTGCGCATGGGGTACTTCAGCGGCAGCATCACCCACAACGAGGACTTCGCGGTGATTCTGCCGGTGCTTTCCGCTCTGTTAGAGGAGTATGAGAATCTGGAACTGCAGATCACCGGAGAGCTGGATCTTCCTGAAGAGATGGAGGCTTACCGGGATCGGATTCAGACTGCTCCCTTTGTGGACTGGAGAGAGCTGCCGGCTATGATTGCCTCTGTGGACATTAACCTGGCCCCTCTGCGGGAGAGCCTGTTTAACCGGGCCAAGTCAGAGAACAAATGGGTGGAGGCCGCCCTGGTGAAAGTGCCCACAGTGGCCAGCGATATGGGCGCCTTTCGGGAGATGGTGGAGAATGGGAGAACGGGAATTCTTTGCCGGAATGAGGAGGAATGGCTGGAGGCGCTGAGGGCCCTGATTACACAGCCCCAGTACCGGAGGATGATCGGGGAAGCTGCCTGCCGGGAGTGCGCCAGCCGCTGTGTCACTGCGGCTGCCGGCGAGAGCCTTCTGCAGTTTGTCAAGGAGCAGGAGCGCCCCGCTGCCCTGTTCTTTCTCCCCGGTTTTCAGGTGAGCGGCGGTGTCATGGTGGCGCTGCAGCACGCCCGGATTTTGCAGGAAGCCGGATGGGACGTGTCTTTGTACTCCATTGATGAGGAGGAAGAGCGGGAGTGGTACGAATTTGAGGGCAGCCGCTTTCCCGTGTTCGCGGACCGGGAGGGGCGCATCCTGGGATCAGTGGACTGCGGGGTAGCCACCATGTGGTCCACCTGCGCCTGGCTGGATGAGATTCCCTCCATGGAGCACAGAGCCTACCTGGTGCAGAATTACGAACCGGATTTTTATGCGTCCGGGGATCCTTTGCGGATGCGTGCCAGGGAGACCTATGGTTATCATCCGGGATGGAAGTATCTGACGGTCTCAGGCTGGTGCGTGGACTGGCTGAGAGAGAGGTACGGCCACGAGGCGTTCTGCTTGCCCAATGGCCTGGAGACCAGCAAATTTTATGACCAGCAGCGGACCATGGATGGGAAAATCCGGATTTTGATTGAGGGGGACAGCTCAGCGGAACATAAAAATGTGGATGAGAGCTTCCGAATTGTGGATTTGCTGGAACGGGGAAAATATGAGATCTGGTATATGGCTTACCACGGAGAACCAAAGGATTGGTACCGGGTAGACAAATTTCTGCCCCAGGTGCCCTATGGAAAGGTGCAGGAGGTGTATCGCCAGTGTGATATCCTGCTGAAATCCAGCCTGCTGGAGAGCTTTTCCTATCCCCCCCTGGAGATGATGGCCTCCGGAGGGTTTGTGGTGGCGGTGGAGAATGACGGAAACCGGGAGTATTTGAAGGATGAGGAAAATTGCCTGATTTATCCGGCGGGGGATCTGGAGGCCGGGGCTGCGGCCGTCCGGCGGATCTGCCGGGATGTACAGCTTCGGGAGCGCCTCTACGGGGGAGGCCAGGCAACCGCCCAGTCCCGGGAATGGCGGCAGCTCCGCCAGCAGATTTTGGAGGTTTACAGAAAGCTGCTCCAGGCGTAAGCCGGGGCAGCTTGTTTTTGTTATACGTTCGGACCTGGTAAATTCAAAACCGGTCGGGTATTGCGGATTTTAGGACGAAATGATATAATAAAATGAATATACTCGGATTCGTGTGCCTTTGCAAACGGATCGGATGCATTGAGGAGAAATGTCCAAAATGGATAAATTAAGAAACAAACAGACAAGAAAAGAGGATCTGTCGGGAAGAGCGGGAAGCGGAGCGGCGGGAGGCAGAAAGGGAAAACTGGAGGTACCTGTTCTGTGGTTTTTCTTTCTCCACGTAAGCCTTGTGATCAATTCCCTGGCTGGAGCCGCCTCCAAGATGGCCGGACGGCAGGATTTTTTATCCCTGGAGTTCTGCTTTTACTATGGCCTGGTGCTGGTGATCACCTTCGCCTTTGCCCTGGTATGGCAGCAGATTCTGAAGCATATGTCCCTGACCTTCGCCTTCACCAATAAGCCCATCACTATTCTATGGGGGCTGCTCTGGGGCGTATTGTTTTTCGGGGAAACAATGACCTGGAATAAGATCCTGGGTTCTATTGTGATACTGGCGGGCATAATGATAGGAGTGAGCGGAAATGACAGAGCTGAGCAGTCTGAGTAAATACATAGGCATTTGGATGTTCTCCGTTTTTATCTCCTCGGTGGCCCAAGTGATGCTGAAGATGGCGGCGAACAAAACCTACGTTAAAAAAATAAAAGAGTATCTGAATCCCATCGTGATCGCAGCGTACGCTATTTTCTTTTCTTCCACGCTATTGACCATGTACGCTCTGAAGTATGTGCCCCTGACCATGTCTCCCATTGTGGAATCCTGCAGTTATATTTTTGTCCCGATTTTAGGAATCTTTATGCTGAAGGAGAAAATCAGCAGGAGAAAATGGCTGGGCATGGCTGTGATGGTGGTGGGAATTTTTATTTTTACATTAGGAGGATGAGTTGCAGTTATGATTGATTTTAACAGACCGCCCTTTGTGGGAAAAGAGCTGGATTACATCAAGGAGGCCATTGATTACGGAAAATTGTGCGGAGACGGGGAATTCACCCGGCGCTGCTCCCGGTGGATGAGCGAAAAGTTCCAGGTAAATCATGTGCTGCTCACCACCTCCTGCACCCATGCGCTGGAGATGGCTGCGTATCTGAGCCGGATTCAGCCCGGAGATGAGGTGATTATGCCGTCGTATACCTTTGTGTCCACGGCGGATGCCTTTGTGCTGCGGGGAGCAAAGATTGTATTTGTGGATATTCACCCGGAAACCATGAATATTGACGAGACAAAGATTGAGGACGCCATCACAGAGAAGACCAGGGCCATCGTCCCGGTGCACTATGCGGGGGTGGCCTGCGCCATGAATGAAATCATGGCCATTGCGAAAAAATATAACCTGAAGGTGGTGGAGGACGCTGCCCAGGGTGTGAACGCCTATTATTACGATAAGGCGCTGGGCACCATCGGAGATTTCGGATGTTACAGCTTCCATGAGACAAAGAACTATGTCATGGGAGAGGGAGGTGCCGTGGCGTTTCAGGACGATGGCTGCCTGGAGGATGCGGAGATTCTCCGGGAGAAGGGCACCAACCGGAGCAAGTTTTTCCGGGGGCAGATTGATAAGTACACCTGGGTGAATTACGGATCTTCCTATCTGCCCAGTGAGTTGAACGCGGCCTATCTGTATGCTCAGCTGGAGCAGTCAGAGGCCATAGACAAAAAGCGCCACGCGATCTACGACTATTACCATGAGCATCTGAGACCTCTGGCGGAGGCTGGCTATATTGAGCAGCCCTTCGTACCGGATTACGCCAGACATAACGCTCATATGTATTTCATCAAGGTGAAGGATCTGGAGACCAGAACAGATCTGATCAAGTATCTGCGGGACAAGGGCGTGTGCAGCGTGTTCCACTATATTCCGCTGCATACCTCCACGGCGGGACAGCGGTTTGGACGTTTCCATGGGGAGGATGTGTATACCACCAGAGAGAGCGAGCGGCTGATGCGCCTGCCCATGTTCTACAATCTGGATATGAAGGATGTGGCTTACGTAACTCAGTGCATTTTGGACTATCCCCCCTTTAATCGGTAAAGCCGGGAAATTTGCCGGGAGGTTTTATGAGAAACCGGAGATGGATCTCTTGTGTGAAAAAAATCAGACCTTATAACATTGTGAAGGGCGTGCGCTATCTGCGCCACTTCGGCTGGAAGGAATTTCTCGTCCGTCTCTCAGAGCGGATGGAGCCGGAGGAAGTTCCCTACGGTCCTTGGTATGAGGATTACCGGGTCAAGGAGGATGAACTGGAACGTCAGAAAAAACGGCACTGGAAGGCGAAGACCGTCTTCAGTATCGTGGTGCCGGTCTACCGGACTCCGGAAACCTTCCTGCGGCAGATGATCGATTCGGTGAGAAACCAGTCCTATGAATACTGGGAACTGTGCATCGCCAACGGAAGTCCGGAGGACGGGACTGTGGGGAAGGTGCTGGAGGAGTACACCGAGGCCGACTCCAGGATCCGGGTCCGGAGCCTGGAAAATCAGGGGATTGCGGGAAACAGCAATGCGGCTCTTGAAATGGCCCGGGGGGATTATGTGGGCCTTTTAGACCACGATGATCTGCTGGCCCCCAATGCGCTGTATGAGGTGGCCGCCTACCTGGAGGAGCACCCCGGCACAGATCTGGTTTACACGGATGAGGATAAGGTGACGGAGGATCTCAGTGAGCATTTCCAGCCTCATCTGAAACCGGATTTTAATCTGGATCTGCTGCGTTCCAACAATTATATCTGCCATTTTCTGGTGGTGAGACGCCAGCTGGTCCAGCAGGCAGGAGGCTTTCGCCAGGAGTATGAGGGAGCTCAGGATTATGATTTTATTTTCCGCTGCGTGGAGAAAGCGGGACGGATTGGCCATGTACCTGAGATTCTGTACCATTGGCGGGTGAGCAGGGCCTCCACGGCGGACAACCCCGCCAGCAAGATGTATGCATATGAAGCGGGGAGACGGGCCATCCAGGACCATCTGCGCCGCCGGGGCGTGGAGGGGGAGGTTTCTCTGAAAAAGGATCTGGGCTTTTACCGGGTCATTTACCCGGTAAAACGCAGGGAACTGGTCTCTGTGATCATTCCAAACCGGGATCAGCATCAAATTCTGAAGCAGTGTCTGGAGTCTGTCTACGAGAAGACTACGTATCCCAACTATGAGATTCTGGTGGTGGAGAATAACAGTGTGGAGCCGGAGACTTTTGCGTACTACCGGACCATTGACGGGAAGAGAAATACCAGGGTGATTACCTGGGACAAGCCGTTTAACTATTCCGCCATCAACAACTTTGGAGTCCGATATGCCAAGGGCAGCTATCTGATCTGCTTGAACAATGATGTCCAGGTGATTACTCCAGGATGGATGGAGGAACTGCTGGGCGTCTGCCAGCGGGAAGAGGTGGGGGCAGTGGGTGTGAAGCTGTACTACCCGGACGACACCATCCAGCATGCGGGGATTGTGGTGGGCATCGGCGGCATCGCCGGAAGCCTGTTCGTGGGGATGAAACGGGAGCGGAGCGGCTATCTGCACAAGGCCTCTCTGATGCAGGATCTCTCCGCGGTGACGGCGGCCTGCATGATGATGAAACGGGAGGCTTTTGAGGCGGCGGGTGGCTTTGAGGAGAAGCTGGCGGTGGCCTTCAATGATGTGGATTTGTGCCTGAAAATTGGCAGAGCCGGATATCTGGTGGTCTATGACCCTTACGTGGAGCTGTACCACTATGAATCCAAGACCCGGGGCAGTGAGGATACGAAGGAAAAGGTGCGCCGCTTCCAGGGAGAGATTGAGTATATGCGCAGCCATTGGATGGAGATGTTAAAGCGGGGAGATCCCTGTTACAATAAAAACCTCTCCCTCTCCAAATGGAATTATTCTTTAAAAGCCAGGGAGTGAATACATGCGGGAAGTAACGGTGATCATCCCTAATCTTAATGGGATGTCCTACTTAGGGGGATGCTTATCCTCCCTTCAGGATCAGAGCCTGGGGGAGTTTGACATAATTCTGGTGGACAACGGATCCACAGACGGCAGTGTGGAGTATGTCAGAGAGCAGTTTCCACAGGTGAAAATTCGCAGATTCCGAAAAAATACCGGGTTTTGCCATGCGGTGAACACTGGAATCCGCATGAGCCATACCCCCTATGTGATTCTGTTAAACAATGATACGGTGTGTGACCGTCATTTTGTCAGGGAACTGCTGGAGGCCATCCGGAGGCATCCGCGGCGCTTTTCCTGTGCCGCGAAAATGGTGCAGATGAAGCAGCCCGGGCTGCTGGATGACGGCGGGGATTATTACTGCGCTTTGGGGTGGGCTTTCGCCTGGGGAAAGGGGAAGCCTGTCTTTTCCTGCAGCCGGGAGCGGAAAATTTTTGCGGCCTGTGCCGGGGCGGCGATCTACTGCCGCGAGGCGCTGGAGCGGACCGGCCTGTTTGATGAGCGGCATTTTGCTTATCTGGAGGACATTGATCTGGGCTACCGTGCCCGGATCCTGGGATATGAGAATTGGTTTGTGCCGGGAGCGGTAGTGTACCATCTGGGGAGCGCCACCAGCGGATCAGCCTACAATGAGTTTAAGGTATCCCTGGCCTCCCGCAACAGTGTGTATCTGATCTGGAAAAATATGCCAACCCCGCAGATCCTTCTGAACAGCCCTTTTCTGCTGGCCGGTTTTCTGATCAAGGGAGCCTTCTTTGTCAGACGGGGATTTGGCCGCCAGTATGGTGCGGGGCTGGTTAAGGGCCTGCGATACTGCAGGGGAGAGAACCGGGTGGTGTTCCAGAGAAAAAATCTGAAGCATTATATCCGGATCCAGATGGAACTTTGGTACAATGTGATACGGCGGCTTGCCGATGCTCTGCCGTCCCGATAAGGGCATACGGAGGCAGAGGCGCGGCGCTGCAGAGGTGATACGGTGTGATAAAGGATAATCAGAAGCACTTCAACCGGCTTCATGTGGGGATTGATGCGCTTGTTATTGCAGCTTCATATATTTTGGCCTGGTATATCCAGATCCATCTGATTGTAAGGGAGAGAGCCGGCACACTTCCGGCACAGACATATATGTTTGCGCTGGTGTTTGTGATCCCGGGTTTTCTGCTGCTTTACTACGCCTTTAACCTGTATACGCCCAAGCGGGTGCAGGGAAGACGGCTGGAGGCCAGCAATATTTTCTGTGCCAACGCCATCGGGGTACTGCTGATTATGTTTGTGCTCTACATGGTAAATGAGCCAAACTTTTCCCGTCCCATGATTATCATGTTTGCGGGGATCAACTTTATTTTCACAGTGATTGAGCGGAATATGATCCGCAAGCTGCTGCGGGACATCCGGCGCAGAGGTATGAACCTGAAGCACATTCTGATGGTGGGATACAGCCGGGCGGCGGAAGAGTTTATTGACCGGGTGGTGCAGAACCCCCAGTGGGGATATCAGGTAAACGGAATTTTGGATGATTCGGTGCGTCCCGGTACATTATATAAGAATGTAAAGGTGATTGGAACTACATCGGATCTGGGACCAATCCTGGAGCACAACAGCCTGGATGAGATCGCCATTACTTTGGGGCTGAGTGAATATTACAAGCTGAAAAAAATTGTGGCGACCTGCGAAAAATCAGGAGTCCACACAAAGTTTATTCCCGATTATAACGATATTATTCCCACCAGACCCTACACGGAAGATCTTCAGGGACTGCCAGTGATTAATATCCGCCATGTGCCGCTGACCAACACCTTCAACATGATGGTGAAGCGGACCATGGATATTGTGGGATCCATTTTGTGTATTATTCTGTTCTCCCCGCTGATGCTGTTGACCGCCATCTTGATTAAGGCTACCTCCAAGGGACCGCTGATTTTTACCCAGGTGCGGGTGGGACTCCACAACAAGCCCTTCAAAATGTATAAGTTCCGATCTATGGAGATGCAGACGCCATCGGAGGAAAAACGGTGTTGGACCACAAAAAATGACCCCCGGGTGACGCCCATCGGAAAGATTATCCGCAAAACCAGTATCGATGAGCTGCCCCAACTGTTTAATGTGCTTAAGGGAGATATGAGCCTGGTGGGGCCCAGGCCCGAGCGCCCGCAGTTTGTGGAAAAGTTCAGGGAGGAGATCCCCCGTTACATGGTCAAACACCAGGTTCGGCCGGGGATGACCGGATGGGCTCAAATTAACGGGTACCGGGGAAATACGTCCATCCGGAAACGGATTGAGTATGATATCTATTATATTGAAAACTGGACCGTGGGACTGGATATTAAGATCCTGTTCCTGACCGCTTTTAAGGGGTTTATCAATAAGAACGCGTATTAGTCCGCTTGGCGGATACACAACAGAAGAAAGGGGAATTCCGAATGTCAGACAGACAGCATAGAGACGAGCAGGACAGAGAGACCATGCAGCAGGGAACCGGAGGGGATCCCGGCGAGCACTGGGAGCTGGACAACGACATGGAGAAGGACGCCGATCAGGATCAGGCGTACAGCCAGAACAATCAGGGCCAGAATTATGGCCAAAATCAGCAGGGCCAGGAAGGGTACGGCCAGAATTACCAGGGCCAGGGCTACCAGGGCCAGGGCTATGGCCAGAATTACCAGGGCCAGGGTTACCAGGGTCAGGGGGGCTACGGTCAGAACTACCAGGGCCAGAATTATCAGGGCCAGGGGTACGGCCAGAATTACCGGGGCCAGAATTATCAGGGCCAGGGAGGCTACGGTCAGAACTACCAGAGTCAGGGGTATCAGGGCCAGAGGTACGGCCAGAATTACCGGGGCCAGGGCTACCAGGGCCAGAGGTACGGCCAGAATTACCGGGGCCAGGGCTACCAGGGCCAGGGG
>DBFBJF010000159.1:0-3242 GCA_048203265.1 Candidatus Merdiplasma sp. | reverse complement strand
CTTAGAATGTCAGCGCTTCCGGCTTCTGTGCCTGATGCTTGTGATCCGGTCCAACGTACACAAACAGCTTCTTGTACATCTGTCTTCCAAGGGGTCCCTTGGGAAGCATTCCCTTCACAGCCAGCTCCACTACCTTGCCAGGCTTCTTAGCCATCATCTCACGCAGGGTGGTCTCTTTCATACCGCCTACGTACTCGGAATGATGATAGTAAATCTTCTGATCCAGTTTCTTTCCGGTTACCTTTACCTTCTCTGCATTGACGATAATCACATAGTCACCGGTATCCATATGAGGTGTAAAAGTAGGTTTATTCTTTCCTCTTAAAATCTTAGCAGTTTCAGATGCGAGACGTCCAAGAGTCATGCCTTCTGCATCGACTACATACCATTTTCTCTCAATCGTTGATGGACTAGCCATATAGCTTTTCATTGGTCATCCTCCTTAAAATCCTATCACTTCTGGCTTCGGGCTGGCAGAGGCTCATTTCCGTCCTCCCGTAATTTATTATGGTAAAATGCTCCACCGGGGCTTTGGCTGGAACATTTACTTACATGATAAAGACTACCTAATAAACATGTGAACACACACTTGGTCACATTGAATTATTATATAATACACCTCCGGGTGTGTCAACAAAAATTTGGACGATTTTGGCGATTTTGTTACTATTCACAACGTGGTTTTTCACTCATAGTCAATGGACATCAGAAACAATCCCTCCGGCCTGGCGGTCTCCGCCGCCCGCCCACGGTCTCTGGCCTCCAGGATTTCCGGAATCTCCTCCGGTTCCATCTGGCCGCTGCCCACCCGCAGCAGGGTTCCCACAATAATGCGCACCATATTATAGAGGAAGCCATTGCCGGCGATGCGGACCGTGATCATATCCTCCCGGCGGGTCACCGACAGCTCATAAATAGTTCTGACCCGGTCCTTCACCTCTGTGCGGACCGTGCAGAAACTGGTAAAGTCATGGGTTCCCACAAGATAATCCGCTGCCTGCTGCATCCGCTCCACATCCAGATCCCAGTAGTAAAACAGGGAGTAGAGACGGCGGCAGGGATCGGGAAACTTCCTATTACAAATGTGGTACTCATACGTCTTTCTGGTTTTGCAGAATCTGGGATGGAAATCCGGCGCCACCTCCTCCGATTTCTGGATGCGGATGTCCGCCGGAAGCCGGGTATTCATGGCGTAGGAAATCTTCTCCGCCGGCATCCTGGCGCTGGTGTCGAACACCGCCACATTTCCCTTGGCATGGACGCCTGCGTCGGTGCGGCTCGCCCCGATCACTTGGATAGGCTCCGACAGAAGCTCCGACAGATGATGGTTTAACTCTGCCTCAATGGTATTTCCATTTGGCTGTATCTGCCAGCCGCAGTAGTTTGTGCCGTCATAGGCCACCGTCAGTTTCACTCGCTTCATTGTCTCCCCCGCTCACTAAAACAGCCGCTCGATCCTCACATAACGATTTACCAGGAACATTACCAGCAGGTAGACCAACAGAATAAGGTAGGCCGCTCCATCCCGCTTTTTATATTCCAGAGGACGCATCTTAGTCCGGCCTTCCCCTCCGTGGTATCCTCTGGCCTCCATGGCCATGGCCAGGTCGTTGGCCCGCCGGAAAGCAGAGATAAACAGGGGCACCAGCAGAGGCACCATATTTTTAGCCTTCTGAATCAGATTACCACTCTCAAAATCCGCGCCTCTGGCCATCTGAGCCTTCATAATCTTGTCCGTCTCCTCCATCAGAATGGGGATAAAGCGCAGGGCAATGGACATAATCATGGCAATCTCATGCACCGGGACCCGCACCTTTTTCAGAAAACCCAGCCCCTTCTCCATGCCATCCGTCAGATCGTTGGGCGTGGTGGTCAGGGTCATCACCGATGAACCGATGATCAGATATACCAGCCGGATCGCCATAAACACCGCAGTCCGGATTCCTTCCAGTGTGATCGTCAGCTTCCAGATGGTGAGCACCGGCGTCCCCTCTGTCAGGAACAGGTTGAAAGCCACTGTAATCAGCATTAAAATAAAAATCGTTTTCAGTCCCCGGACGATAAACTTCAGGGGAACTTTGGAAAGTTTGATCACGCCTCCCAAAAACAACGTTGCCACAATGTAACTGCTGATGGAGCGAAACGCGAACAGAGAAATAAGGAACACGATGGTTGCCACCAGCTTTACCCTGGGGTCCAGTTTATGCACGATGGAATTCGATGGATAATACTGGCCCAATGTCATATCTTTTAACATAGTCTGTCTCTCCTCATCTGCCTAATGCAGAAAGAATGGCCCGCTTTGCCTCCTCCACGGTGGTCACCGACGTGTCAATATCCCAGCCCATCTCCTTCAGGGTCTGGGTCACATACGTCACCTGGGGCGCCGCCAGTCCCACCTGCTCCAGCTCCCGGTAATGGGCAAATACCCGGGAGGGAATATCATCAAACAGCACCTGCCCCTTATTCATCACCACAATACGGTCCACATAGTTGGCCACATCCTCCATACTGTGGGAGACTAAAATCACCGTGATCTTCTGCTCCCGGTGAAGCTTTGCCACCTGATTCAGAATCTCATCCCTGCCTCTGGGATCCAGTCCCGCCGTGGGCTCATCCAGAATTAGCACCTTGGGATGCATGGCCAGGATGCCCGCAATGGCAGCCCGCCGTTTCTGGCCTCCGGAGAGCTCGAAGGGAGATTTTTTGTAGTAGGACGAGTCCATTCCCACCATCTCCAGAGCCTGTGCAGCCCGCTGCTCCACTTCCTCCCTGGAAAGTCCCTGGTTCTTCGGGCCAAAGCACACATCGGTGAACACGTCCGTCTCAAACAGCTGATGTTCCGGATACTGAAACACCAGGCCCACCTTACTGCGCAAAGCCTTCATATTATATCCGTCCTGATAAATATTCTCCCCATCCACATAGATGGTGCCGGAGGTGGCCCGGATCAGCCCGTTCAGATGCTGGATCAGGGTAGACTTGCCCGATCCCGTATGCCCGATCATCCCCACAAACTGACCATCGGGGATCTCCAGGCAGATATCCTTCAGCGCCTCCCGCTGAAAGGCGGTTCCATCGCTGTACACATAGGTTACATGTTCCATCTTAATCGCCATCTGCCATACCTCGCTTCGCCCCATTCTGGCGGCACTGCTCCAGCGCCTCTGTCAGTTCCTTCACACTGAGAATCCCTTCCGGCAGATCCAGGCCCTCCTGCCGCAGCTCATGGGCCAGCAGCG
>DBFBJF010000158.1:0-3514 GCA_048203265.1 Candidatus Merdiplasma sp. | reverse complement strand
TGGAAACCACACCCTTGTTTCCATGACGACCGGCCATCTTATCACCCACGGAGATTTTTCTTTTCTGGGCGATGTAAATACGCACGGACTGATTCACACCCGGGGCCAGCTCATCGCCGTTCTCCCTGGTGAACACTTTGGCATCCACTACGATACCGTACTCGCCGTGAGGCACCTTCAGGGAGGTATCTCTCACCTCGCGGGCCTTCTCGCCGAAGATGGCTCTCAGCAGCCGCTCCTCAGCAGTCAACTCCGTCTCTCCCTTGGGCGTCACCTTGCCCACCAGGATATCACCGGCTCTCACCTCAGCGCCGATCCGAATAATTCCGCGCTCATCCAGATCTTTCAGGGCGTCATCACCCACGCCAGGCACATCCCGGGTAATCTCCTCCGGTCCCAGCTTGGTGTCTCTGGATTCCGCCTCATACTCCTCAATGTGAATGGATGTATATACATCATCCATCACCAGACGCTCGCTCAGAAGAACAGCGTCCTCGTAGTTATATCCCTCCCAGGTCATAAAACCGATAAGGGGATTCTTTCCGAGAGCAATCTCGCCGTTGGAGGTGGACGCGCCGTCCGCGATCACATCTCCGGCCTTCACCTTCTCCCCCTTGTTCACAATGGGGCGCTGGTTATAACAGTTGCTCTGGTTACTTCTCACAAACTTTCTCAGATGGTACTCGTCTCTGGTTCCATCCTCGGCGCGGATCACAATGCGGTTTGCCTCAGCGCGCTCCACCACGCCGCCCCGCTTTGCCACCACGCAGACGCCGGAGTCCACAGCCGCCTTCACTTCCATACCGGTTCCCACCACGGGAGCCTCCGTGGTCAGAAGAGGCACCGCCTGACGCTGCATGTTGGAACCCATCAGCGCGCGGTTCGCGTCATCGTTCTGAAGGAAGGGAATCAGAGCTGTCGCCACGGAGAACACCATTTTCGGAGACACATCCATGTAGTCAAAACGGCTGCGCTCATACTCCTGGGTCTCCTCACGGTAACGACCGGACACGTTCTTATTGATAAAGTGGCCTTCCTCGTCCAGGGGCGTGTTTGCCTGAGCCACATGATAATTATCTTCCTCATCCGCCGTCATATACACCACTTCATCGGTAACCCTGGGGTTCTTGGGATCCGATTTGTCCACCTTCCGGTAGGGCGCCTCCACAAAGCCGTACTCATTGATTCTGGCGTAGCAGGCCAGGGAGTTGATCAGACCAATGTTGGGACCCTCGGGGGTCTCAATGGGACACATCCTTCCATAGTGGGAATAATGTACGTCACGCACCTCAAATCCGGCACGGTCTCTGGACAGACCGCCAGGTCCCAGAGCAGACAGACGTCTCTTGTGGGTCAGCTCACCCAGGGGGTTGTTCTGATCCATAAACTGGGACAGCTGGGAGGATCCGAAGAATTCCTTCACCGCGGCCGTCACCGGCTTGATATTGATCAGGGACTGGGGCGTGATCCCCTCCGGCTCCTGGGTGGTCATGCGCTCCCGCACCACTCTCTCCAGTCTGGAAAGACCGATCCGGTACTGATTCTGCAGCAGTTCACCGACGGCACGGATACGACGATTGCCCAGATGGTCAATATCATCGTCATTTCCGATACCATACTCCAGGTGCATATTATAGTTAATGGAAGCAATAATATCTTCCTTTGTAATGTGCTTCGGGATCAGATCATGGACAGACCGGCGCACTGCATCCTTGATCTCCTCCAAATCGGAATATTGTTCCAGTATCTTTTTCAGCGCAGGGTAATATACTAACTCTGTAATCCCCACTTCCTTGGGGTTCACATCAATAAAGTTAGTAATATCTACCATCATGCTGGAGAGCACCTTCACATTGCGCTCCTCCGCCTGTATCCACACATAGGGAACGGCGGCATTCTGAATCTGATCGGCCAGTTCCCTGGTGGCCTGGGTGCCAGCCTCAGCCAGGATCTCTCCGGTGCCCGGATCCACCACATCCTCCGCCAGCACGTGGCCGGCAATGCGGTTTCTCAGCATCAGCTTTTTATTAAATTTATAGCGGCCAACTTTTGCCAGATCATATCTTCTGGGATCAAAGAACATGCTGGTGATCAGGCTCTCCGCGCTCTCAACAGCCAGCGGCTCCCCGGGACGGATCTTCTTGTACAGTTCCAGAAGACCTTCCTGATAAGATTCGGAAGTATCCTTCGTCAAGGTAGCCAGAATCTTGGGCTCCTCGCCGAACAATTCCAGGATCTCGGGATTCGTTCCGATGCCCAGGGCACGGATCAATACGGTGATGGGCACCTTTCTGGTTCTATCAACACGAACATAGAAAACATCATTGGAGTCTGTTTCATATTCCAACCATGCGCCGCGGTTGGGTATCACAGTGCAGGAATACAGTTTCTTGCCCAGCTTATCATGCGCGATTCCATAATAGATACCCGGAGAACGTACCAGCTGGCTAACGATAACACGCTCCGCGCCGTTGATCACAAACGTGCCGGTGTCCGTCATCAGGGGCAGGTCTCCCATGAAGATATCATGTTCGCTTATCTCATCGTTTTCCTTATTGTGAAGCCTCACCTTCACCTTCAGGGGCGCAGCGTAGGTGGCATCCCGCTCCGCGCACTCTTCGATGGAGTACTTCACATCGTTTTCGCACAGGGTAAAATCCACAAATTCAAGACTCAGTTTACCGCTGTAGTCCTCAATCGGGGAGATATCATCAAAAACTTCTCTGAGTCCCTCATTCAGAAACCACTGATAGGAGTCCTTCTGGACCTCAATCAGATTAGGCATCTCAAGAACTTCTTTTTGACGTGAATAACTCATGCGAAAACTTTTTCCATTGGCAATAGGACGAATCCTGTTTTTCTCCATATGATGTTTCACCTCTGTTCTTTCTGCAGTCTTGTTCAATATTTGGGCATAGTTGTACCCTGAATATAATCCTGCACAATAGTGCACCCTATACTCTACCACAAACAAGACAAGCTTGTCAAGTCCCAAAAATATATTCCATTTCATTGCCGGCGCAGAGCGCAAAGATAGAACGCTTGGACAAAATGCGAAAAGAGGATGGAACACCTCGCATTCCATCCTCCCGTTTTCTTTTCATTCCAGACCGTAAAGGGAATTATTTCAGAGTAACCTTTGCTCCCTCTGCCTCCAGTTTGGTCTTCAGCTCCTCAGCGTCAGCCTTGGAAGCGCCCTCTTTGATTACCTTGGGAGCGCCGTCAACTACCTCTTTTGCCTCCTTCAGGCCAAGACCAGTAGCCTCACGAACAACCTTGATTACCTTAACCTTGTTGGGACCAACCTCAGTCAGCTCAACGTCGAACTCGTCCTTCTCCTCAGCAGCCTCAGCAGCGCCTGCGCCTGCAGCAGCTACAACAACGCCTGCAGCAGCGGATACGCCGAACTCTTCCTCGCAGGCCTTTACCAGATCATTTAACTCTAATACAGATAACTCTTTGATCGCTTCGATAAACTCAGCAGTGGTCAATTTTGCCATTTCTGAAACTGGAC
>DBFBJF010000157.1:0-2886 GCA_048203265.1 Candidatus Merdiplasma sp. | reverse complement strand
GTTTTTCTTTGAGGTTTCCTCATATTCCTTCAGGTATCCCAGGGCGTCACCCACCATAATGCGCAGGGGCATTCCATAGTGAACATGCTGCTGGTTCTCCAACCCCAGAATGATAAAGTCCACACCGGCAGCGCTCTTTTTCACCACGTCAAGTAGTCTGTGAAGGGTCTCTCCCTGTCCTTTCAGTCTGATGACTCCCGATAAGTCCGTATCTGACTCCTCCAAAAATTCCGGTCGTATCACACACCTTCCTCCAAACAGCGCCGCGTTAAACAGATCCGCAAAGCGCTCATTGTCACGCCAAAATTCTTTTAATATCGTGTCGGTTTTTACATTTGCCTTTTTGTCTGCCATTTGTCCTCCTTCAGTATATCATAGATTGCCCGCCTCCACAGGCGCCTTGCGAAACTTTCCGGGAAATTCCGGGTAGAATTGATGGTAGAATTGTTTTTGCTATTTTATCATTTTTTACCAATATTTGCAACTGATTATTTATAGATCACTTATGAATTAGAGACTTCAAAAAAAGGAGGGAGGACAGCTTTCGCTGCCCTCCCCGGGTATTTCCGTTATTCAGTTTCTGCTGCTTACACAGCTGTCACAGGTCTGCTTTATGCCTGGCCTCTTCTCCTTCTGAATACCAGCAGGATGATTGCCATTGCTGAGATACCAAGCATGCACACCAGCATCATGATCGGAGTTTCATCTCCTGTCTTCACGCTCTTGGTGCTGCTTCCGGTGGTGTTGGAAGAACCATCGTTCTTCTCCGCCGTGGTCTCGCACTCGCTCTCCTGGGTCTCTTCGGTTGAGGTATTGGTAATTACCACTGCCGCATCCTCGGATTCCTCAGCCAGAGTTACCGCGCCGTTCTCCACTTCCACAGTGTAGGCAAAGCCATCGGTGTTCTCCACCGGCACGCCTGCACTGGTTACCTCTGCCACATACAGGGTGATCTCACTGCCGTCTGTGGGCACTGTCACTCCCACATCAACCGATACGGAAGAGGTTCCGTTCAGTCTCAGAGGAACGATGTTCTGGCTCACGTTGTCGGCCAGGGTGGTCAAAGACTCATCTGTGAAGATACCTGCGTAGAAGGTCTCATTCACGTTCATCTCATCACCGTCCACATCCCGCACATTCTTGGTGATGGTCAGGGTCTTCTCCCAGTAGTAGCCTCCGCCGCTGGGCAGTACCAGGAACGCATTGGTGAATGCGAAGGTGGCTGCCGTTCCGTTATCGGTGATCACTACCTGGTTGCCGTCCGCATACTGCGGTACGTACACGCCTCCGTCAAAGCTGCCGGAGTCGCTGATCACATTTCCGTTCTCATCAACCTCTGCTACGTAGTAGGTACCGCGTTTCAGATTGTCGAAGGTCACGGATGCTGTGGAGGAGTTGCCCGCGTAAGCGATGGTCTGCACCTCTCCCACCTGCTGGGTCATAGCCTCGTCTGAGAACAGAGCTACATGGAAAGATGCGCCCTCATTCAGAACGATTGCCTCACCCATATAATCAGTGGTCTGCTTGGTTACTGTGATGCTGCAGTTGCTGGGATCCTCCGTATCTACGGTACTGGTTCCCGGCTCATCCGGTGTAGGATCGGGATCCGGTGTTGTGGGATCAGGATCCGGGATGTTGGGCTGGCCGTCTGCCGTAGCGGCATTAGTCAGTGCTCCGCCGAGGTCTGCCTCGGTCACCACATGGCTGTAGGTGATCTCTGCTGACTCTCCGGGCGCCAGGCTGTCTATCCGTGCATCGTTTACATCAAAGCCGCTGGGAACGGTAGTCGTTCCGTCCGGCCTGGTGAGCACATCGGATATCACAATGTCATTCAGTGTCAGGTTACCGATATTGGTTACTGTCACCTTGTAGGTGATGGTCTCACCCAGCACGTACTTGCCGTCCTCCGCCGCCGGTGTGGAGGTAACCTCCTTCTCTACGGACAGTTTCGGGTGGCGGTCGTCGGTGGGTATCGGAGTTTCACCAGGAACCTCTTCGTCCCCACTCTTTGTTGTCACAACATTCTTAAGCTCCATACCAAGATCCTTTTCCTGAATCTCATATGTTGCTTTCAGAGTGACCGTCTGATGTTTCTCAATTGTCACGGTCGCTGTTGTTCCATCCTCAGATACCGTATATCCTTCGGACTCCGTAAATACTGCCCCTGCCAGATCTTCCGTTACTGTCAGGTCTGTCAATACCGTATTACCTGTGTTTTCAATTACGATGTCAAATTCCGCAACTTCGCCTAGTCTGAACGCACCGTTTTCACCGGTACCGGAATTTGTCAATCGCTTCTCAACAGTCCAAGCGGGTTTGTCCTCCACATCTGTGGTGACATCATCTTCGGGTTTCTCCGGATCGTCTTCATTTCCGACTACTACTGCGTTCACCAGACTGCTGTCGGTTGCCTGCACTGTATAGGTCGCTGTCAAAACTGCCGTCTCGCCTTCCTCCAGCGTTACCTGACCGTCTGCGTACGTTCCCTGACTTTCCTCAGCGGGTGTCAGCGTCAGCGTTACTTCTTCTCCATCTACCGTAAATGTATCCTTCACATCTTTGGTGATCGTTACGTTTCCGGTATTGGCAATGGTGATGGTGTAGGTCAGCTTGTCGCCTACCTGCGCCTTACCCTCTGCTCCTGTCATTCCGCTTACGCTCTTCTCTACTGTCCAAGAGGGATTATAAATTGTTACTTCGTCTGGATTAGTAGTTTGCTCATCGTCACCTATTTTTATTGTTGCCGTATTCTCCAATATAGGATTAGCTTCATTACCGGCAATGGCCTCATCTGTCACTTCAACCGTAACTATTACTTCTCCCCCAGTAAACGGCTCTACATCATTCAGTATCCAAGTCAACTCCGAGCCATCCTCAGTTGCTATC
>DBFBJF010000156.1:0-3059 GCA_048203265.1 Candidatus Merdiplasma sp. | reverse complement strand
TGATTCTGGATCTGATGATGCCCGGCCTGGATGGAATACACGCTACACTGAAGATACGGGAGGAGAGCAGTATTCCCATCATTATCCTTTCGGCCAAGTCCCAGGATAGTGATAAAATTCTGGGGTTAAATATCGGAGCGGACGACTATGTGACCAAACCCTTTAATCCGCTGGAGCTGGTGGCAAGGGTGAAATCGCAGCTTCGCCGCTACACCACCCTGGGAACCATGCAGGAGGCAAAGGAGGAGGAGCACGTTTATCGCACGGGAGGCCTTATGGTGAATGACGAGCGCAAGGAAGTGACCGTGGATGGGGAGCCGGTGAAGCTGACCCGAATCGAGTACAATATTCTGCTGCTCCTGATTATGAACAAGGGGAAAGTATTCTCCATCGATGAGATTTATGAGAAGATCTGGAAGGAGGAGGCATTCTGCGCGGACAATACCGTGACAGTGCATATCCGCCATATCCGGGAGAAGATTGAGATTGACCCCAAAAATCCCAGATATCTGAAGGTGATGTGGGGAATCGGATACAAGATTGAAAATATTGAGTAAACCGGGAGGAAGTATGAAGCGGTTTTGGTACAAAACGGGCGTGAAGGGTGCCAATGTCATTTTGCAGGGGCTTCTGGCCTGCATGCTGGTGATCTGCCTGACCAATGTGTTTTACTGGACGGAGGGCAGTCTCAGCATGGGAGAGATGGGAAAGAGCTTCGAGGAAACGGACATGTTTCTGCGCCTGGCAGAGAGAACCGTGCGCTCCAAGATCGCCTATCAGGAAAACAAGGAGCTGTTTGAGCGGGACGATCAGTATGATGAACTGCAGGAAGTGGATATCCGGCAGTATGCCGCGGGAACCAGGGACGAGACAAACCTGAATCTGAATACCACCTACTATATCCGGGATCTGCTGAGCTTTCATGAAAATGGCGAGACCCAGATGAGAAACCGGATTGAGGCGCTGCTGAACTCCGGCATCTCAGAGCAGGAGGCGGGGGAGCAGCTGCGGGGGGAGGCGCAGAGCCTGGAGACGGTGCTGCCCATTTCGGGAAGCACACTGGCGGACTATTCTGCCCTGAGCGCGAATCCGGGGACAGCTCTGCTGGAATACTATCAGTTTCTCTGTGAGACCAGCCAGGATGTGGCGGATCGGTATGAGGATTATCAGCGGGCTGAGGAGGATCCGGAGGGACAGTATAACAATGAGGCGCCCAGCAATATCCGGTATTATGTGGAGAATACCAATACCCGCCAGCGTTACACCAACCTGGGTGTGAAAAGTTATTCGGCAGCTCTGCGGATGGTACAGAATGATGAGGATCTGGAGTTCCTCTACGTGGGCGAGCGGAAGTACAATATCATGGTGGCCAATACCGAGTATGTGATGAACGATGACGCGGCCCAGTGGTTTATTGACACCACGTTTCTGGGGGCAGGCGAGCGGGTACTTTTGGCTGTCAATGTGGACTATCCCATTGGGGATAATATACAGGAAGCGTATCTGGCCTTCGAACAGAGAGAACCGGTGCTTAAGGCCAGCATGATCACGGGGGCCGGCTGCCTTCTGCTCCTTCTGGGGCTTTTGGTGTTGTTGACGGTGACGGCCGGACGGGAGCGCCGGGGCGGAGAGCTTCATCTGACGGGATTTGACCGGATTCCCACGGAAATCGCGGCGGGGCTGTGCCTGATTGTGTTCATCAGCTGGTATCTGCTGGTGACGGAGGTGGGGGCGGATTACATCAGCAGACTGCTTCCCGGAAGAGGACAGCTGGTATTGACGGTTGTGACCGAGTATGGCATTTTGCTGTTCGGTTTTATGAGCTTCGCGCGCAGACGCAAGGCCAAGACCCTCTGGAGCAACAGTGTCTGCTACGCGGTGATATTGGGCTGCCGCCAGGCTTACAGCGCGAAGAAGAACTCTCAGCGCCTGTTGATCAGTTATCTGGTATTTTTTGCCCTGAATATTATTTTTATCGGATTTTTCAGCCTTTCCGGCATCATCATGGCGCTGGTGACGGATATGGCCGTGCTGCTGTATCTGATGCGGGACGAGGTGGGAAAGCAGAATGTGAGGGAGGGATTATATCAGATCTCCCAGGGCCGGCTGGACTACCGGATTGATACGAAGGCCATGACGGGGGAGAGTCTGGAAATGTCCCAGGCGGTCAACGAGATGGGAGAAGGACTGCAGAAGGCGGTGGACTCCATGGTAAAGAATGAGCGCCTGAAGGCAGAGTTGATTACCAATGTATCCCATGATATTAAAACGCCTCTTACCTCCATTATCAACTATGTGGATCTGCTGAAGCGGGAGGATCTGCAAAATGAGCGGGCCAGGGAGTACATCCGGGTGCTGGATCAGAAATCTCAGCGCTTAAAACAGCTGACAGAGGATTTAATTGAAGCCAGCAAGATCAGCACTGGCAATGTGGAACTTCATCTGGCGAAGCTGAACCTGGGACAGATGCTCCAGCAGACCTACGGAGAGTGTGCCGAGCGCCTGGAGGAGAGCGGGCTGGAGATGGAGATTTCCCTGGACCGGGAGCCGGTGGTGATTCTGGCGGATGGCCGGCAGCTGTGGCGGGTGTTTGACAATCTGCTTAGCAACATGGCCAAGTATGCCATGCCGGGAACCAAGGCATTGCTGCAAATGAAGCGGGGGCAGGAGCAGGCTGAGGTGATTTTCCGAAACGTGTCCCGCCAGAAACTGAAGATGAGCGCCCAGGAGCTTCAGGAGCGGTTTGTCAGGGGCGATCTGAGCAGAAGTACGGAGGGCAGCGGACTGGGGCTTTCCATTGCCAAAAGCCTGACAGAGCTGATGAAGGGCAGCTTTGAGGTGAGCCTGGAGGACGAGTATTTCCAGGTGAAACTGCAGTTTCCATATATCTAAAATTTGTGTGAACTCTGTGCTATACTTATTGACACAAAAAAGTTTTAGGTTTACCATAAATTTCATGTAGAAGTGCATGAAAGGTGGATGATTATGAGAGATAAATTAACCAGATTTATGTCTGGCAGATACGGCACGGATGACTATTCCAAATTCCTTTTGGTGGT
>DBFBJF010000155.1:0-3169 GCA_048203265.1 Candidatus Merdiplasma sp. | reverse complement strand
TCAGGCAACCTTCCAGAATTTCTCCGGTTATGAGGATGACCTTGCCTCCTTGGAGGAAAACATCCGGGAATGCTACTCCGAGATCACGAAAACCTCGGAACAGATCAATATGTCCGTCCGGGAGGAATTCATTTCCCGCTCGGAACTGGAGGCGATCCAGAAGGATTTCGAGACCAGTATCACCCAGAACAGCACGGAGATCCGCATGGATTTCACGGCCATTACGGATGAGATTAAAGAAAACGTTTCTACGAACCAGCTGCTCTTGGAGGAGTATATCCGGTTTAAGGGGGCGCTCATTGAACTGGGGAAGGTCGGGAACGCCTTCACGGCAGAACTGTCCAACGAGGAACTGGCCTTTAAGGAGAATGGGCAGAAGATCGCCTATATCTCCAACCAGAGCCTTGTGATTACCAATGCGGAGATCCGCAACAAGCTGTCCCTCGGCAATGAAAGCCGGGGGTGGTTTGATTTTATACCGAGAACCAACGGGAACCTCTCGATCAAGTGGAGAGGCCCGGTTTAATCTGAGAAAAGGAAGGGGGTGAGGACAATGGCATCCAGCGGCAGTTTTTCCGGTTCCATCCGGGATGGGCACTATAAGCTGCGGGTGGACTGGTCGCAGAGCAAGAATGTCTCTGCCAATACGTCTACGGTAACCTGTAAGCTGTATCTGGTGAATGACTGGAGTTTAAATATCAGTGGGAGAAGTGACAATACCTGTACCATTGACGGATCGGCGCAGACGTTTTCCTCCCCGGCGATCAGCAGCACGGGGACACACCTTCTGGGAACGGTATCGAGGACGGTGAACCATGCCAGTGATGGCAGTAAGAACTTGACGATTTCCGCCGTGTTCCAGATCCGGGCTACCTTAAGTGGGACGTACTACGGAACGATCACGGCCAGCGCCAATATCACACTGGACAGCATCCCCCGTGCCTCCAGTGTATCCGCTGCGAATATGACGATGGGGACAGCCGGTACGATTACCATCAGCAGGGCATCTTCTTCGTTTACCCATACGTTGACCTATTCCTTTGGGAATACCAGCGGGACGATTATTACCAAAACGACAGCCACTTCGGTCAAGTGGACGCCGCCGCTTTCACTGGCCAGCCAGATCCCGAATGCGACCAGCGGTACCTGCACGATCACTTGCACCACCTATAACGGGAATACGAACATCGGTTCCAAGACCTGCACATTGACGGTCAGTGTCCCGGCCAGTGTGAAACCCACTATTTCCAGCCTGACCGCCTCCCGGATTGACGGGGAGGTGCCCAGTGCATGGGGAATTTATGTGCAGACGAAATCGAAAGTCAAGCTGACGATCAATGGGGCGGCAGGAAGCTATGGTTCTACGATCAAGTCCTACTCCATTACCGGCGGTGGGTACAGTGGTTCCGCTTCCACGCTGACCACAGGTTTTCTCAATAATTCCGGGACGATCACCTTTAAGGCTACGGTGACGGATTCCAGAGGACGGGTATCGGCGGAGGCGTCCGTTTCGATCACGGTGACCGCCTATTCCCCGCCGTACTTCAATTCCTCCCTGTCCCAGCGGTGCTTAAGCAATGGGACGCTGGATGATGACGGGACATACATCCATGCGATGGTATCCTTTGGCTATTCCACCTGCAGCGGGAAGAATACTCTCAAGACTTCCGTCCAGTACAAGCAGGTTTCAGCAGAGCAGTGGACGGACGCCGGGGTGACCTTTGCCTCAAATACAGCTTTCACTTACGGCAAAGGACAGATCTCTACGGAGACCTCCTATGATGTGCGCTACACCTTGGAGGATGCGTTTTCCACCATCTCCGTGCAGGAGATCGTCTCCACAGCTGCCGTGGTCATGGACTTTAAGAGCGGCGGCAAAGGGGTAGCCATCGGGAAGGTGTCGGAAAGGGATAATACCTTTGAGGTAGCCGAGAACTGGGATGTGAAGGTCTATGGGATGCTGCTGAAGGAATACATCCAGCAGTTTGCCAAAACGATGTATCCGGTAGGCAGTATCTATATGAGTACCAAGTCTACCAACCCCTCCACCTACTTCGGAGGGACTTGGGTGGCATGGGGCAGCGGCCGGGTGCCGGTGGGAATTAACACATCGGACAGCAACTTTAATACGGTGGAGAAAACAGGCGGTGCATCCACGGTTGCACTGACCACAGCGCAGATGCCGAGCCACTCTCATGCCAAAGGAACGCTTACCACGGCGAGCGCCGGGGCGCATACCCATAACCTGCAGAACCAGAAAGCACCGTGGGGCCTTGACGGCGGAGGCAACCGCTGCCTTGTAGATGCCACGTCCGGATATACGGCAGTGACCAATAAAACCACAACCTCCGGAGGGGCGCATACGCACACCATCTCCGGCTCTACGGCGGCGGCAGGTTCCGGCAGCGCCCATAATAACTTGCAGCCCTATATCGTCTGCTATATGTGGAAGCGGACAGCATAACTTCATATTTTTTTCTGGAAATCAGCGACTGTTCTTCGGAGCAGCCGCTTTTTTCATACCAACATTTCAAAGGAGGAACGCACCATGAAAGAATTCTGGAACACCATCCAACTCATCTTTTCCGCTGTGGGCGGCTGGCTGGGGTATTTCCTTGGAGGCTGTGACGGTTTGCTTTATGCCCTCATCGCCTTCGTGGTGATCGACTACATCACGGGGGTGATGTGCGCCATCATCAACCGGGAGTTATCCAGCGCAGTCGGCTTTAAGGGGATCTTCCGCAAGGTACTGATCTTCCTGCTGGTCGGGATTGCGAACATCATCGATGTGCAGGTGATCGGAACCGGGGCGGTTTTACGGACAGCGGTGATCTTTTTCTACATCTCCAATGAAGGCGTGAGCCTGCTGGAGAATGCGGGACATCTGGGACTTCCAATCCCGGAAAAGATCAAAACGGTATTAGAGCAGCTCCATGACAGAGCAGAAAACGGAAAGGAAGGTAATGAATAATGGCTTACACAAACAGTTCCCTTGTATCTTACACAAAACTCAGCCCCAACCACTCCGGGCAGAGGACACATTCCATTGACCGGATCACGCCCCATTGCGTGGTCGGCCAGCTGACGGCAGAGAGCATCTGCGGATGCTTTACCAGCCCGTCCAGAGAGGCCAGCTGTAATTATGGTATCGGAAAGGATGGGAAGATCG
>DBFBJF010000154.1:0-5530 GCA_048203265.1 Candidatus Merdiplasma sp. | reverse complement strand
CCCTAGTTTCTCTGCAGGATATGCTGCAATCCTACTTCAACGGTGCCCAATATTCTCAGGAAGATTTTCTTTCCCTCTCTTCTGAATTAGAAGAAATGGCAGATGCTCTTCCCAGGTATTTTCCTCATGCCCAATTTGTGGATACCAAGCTGTTGACCCAGGTCTATTTACAAAAGGTGACGCAATTAATTGACAGCTTTTCCAGTCAGACTAATTTTGAACTGCTGCCTGCCTTCCGTGACATTCAGTCCGTTTACGAAGAACTGCTCTTTCAATATCAGACAACCGGTTCTGTTCAAAAAGAGATATTAAATCAAAAAGTTTATCAGATAAGTCACTATTGGGTGATTCAAATTCCGGTTATTATCGCCTTGCTGATCATTACTTATGCCATTTCCTCCCTTGAAGGCCGTCATATGGTGAAACGTATTGTCCAGCCTCTGACCTGCCTTACCATGCTGGCAGAGAAAATATCATCTGGTGAAACGGAAAATGCGCTCCAATCCTCAGCTGCCGAGAGCTTGACCGCAGAGTTCCTTTCCGAAGATACAGCAGTAGAAATATGCCTGCTTACTACAGCTTTTCAACGCATGTCCGAGACTATTTGCAGGCAAATGGATGAATTGAAAGAAAAAATTGTACTCTCTGAAAAATTGCACACTTTGGAAATACAAAATATGCAGATAAAAATGTCTCTGGCCCATGCGGAAATGAGTCAGTTTCAATCGCTTATTAATCCTCACTTTCTTTTTAACTGTCTGAGTATGCTCTCCAGCTCTGCTCTGGTAGAACACGCTCCCAAAACATACGAATACTCACTCAATATTGCCCAATTTCTTCGCTCTTCCCTTAATCTGGTAGGGAAGGTTATCGCTATAGAAGAAGAAATAAATCATATTCAATATTATATCAATATTCAAAAGCAGCGATTTCGGGAAAGAATTACCTTTACCCTTGTCTGTGATCCATCTTGTTATAAAGCCAAAATTCCTGCTATTATTTTACAGCCTATAGTGGAAAACGCTCTGGTACACGGAGTAGCCTCCTATGCTTCAGGCGGTTGGATTAAAATATCCATTTGGGCTAAACAGGAACAGATTATGTTTTCCATCGAAGATAACGGTCCGGGAATGTCAGAGGAACAGATCACTCATTTAACCGAGGACTTCTCAAAGCCCTCATACCTTCTTCCGAAAAAAACCGGATTATACGGCGTTATATACAGTCTGCGTTACTATTTCAACCAAGATGTTGCATTCTCCATAGAAAATATGTCGCCCGGCCTTAGAGTGCGCTTTTTATTTCCGAAAAAAATGCACCTGTCTGAATCTCCATTTTCTTCTCAGATTTGTGAATGATCTCCCGATCAGAAATCAAATATTCCACAGCAAGCTGACGGGGCATGGAAATAGTTCGCACGCAGAGTTGCAAAAGGATTTGGCCCTCGCGGCAGTCTACTCTCCGTTTCGGTCAATGCTTGCGGGAATAAAAGGCACTGCAAAAGGGGCTGCAATCGCTTACAAGCAACAGCCCCTCCTGAGTGCCCTCACCACTTTTTCACCACATCACCGCCGCAATTCTTACTCTGCTCACTCATCTGCCGGAACCAGAAATTCCTTCAACAGCTGATAATCCTCCGCATTGTAGCAGACGATCTCATAGGACGCAATATCCGGATTGCTGAACACCCTGGTCAGACCGATATACTGGGTCAGCTTTGAGGCGAGATTCAGCACATCCTTCTCATCCGTGATCAGCTCTACCCTTCCTTTGCAGCGCTCCAGTGTTTTAAAAAAACCGTCTATGTTCTGTATTGATTTTACTCTCAAACTTCTGCTCCTTTCTGTTTGCGTTCCGCATCGGTGCCGGACCGCAAAACCTTCCTCACTCTTTTTTCAGAATCGTCCGGCACTGAGCCACTCATCCAGGTAGTCGTGCAGGGTCTTAACCGTGTCCCCAAACTGGCCTTCAAACTTTTCCATATGCTTTGCCGGCGTAAACTTGTGGGTAGCTCCCTCCACAAAGGCAATGGTTTTATCCTGGCTGGCTGACATATCATAGATGGTCTCCGAGGCAAGGAATTCCCAGCCCGCTGTCATGCCCATCACCAGGGTTGGCACCTTGATGTGCTCCACATTTCCCGGAGGACAGTTGTAGGTGGATTCCCATTCCACGCCCCAGATATGGTCCTCGTCAAACCCGTAATCATCCTGAGTGCGCACCGCATAGGAATTCAGATAAGTCTTCACCGAGAGAAATCTGGCTCCCTCCCAGAAGGAGGAGGTGAGAGAATGGGGATTCTCCGGTCCTCTGATACTGTGTATGATCTCTTCCGTGCGGCTTCCATCCGGATGCAGAAGCAAATGGGGACGCTGTGTGCGGGACATCAGCCGGATGTCCTGGGCGTACAGCTTGTTGTTGAAAAACACCTGCGCGCTGCCCGGGATAATCAGCGGCTCATCATCAATATAATTCCCCTCCCCGGCCTCAATCTTCATAAGACGGCTCAGGGCATATTCCAGAATGTAGATATTCCTCAGGCTCTGGGCTTTCTGAAACTTACGAATGAAATCCCGGGAAAAAGTGGAGCCTTTTTCATCAAATCCGTTTTTGGGATTGAACAGGTTCAGCTCCTCATTGATCAGCATCCCGCTGTTTTCATCCGCCACTGCCGGATCAAGGCTGAGCAGCTGCATCACTGCGTTCCCCCAGTTGGAATCCAGCAACATCATCCCATCCGCAGGCGGGAGTTCTTCATCGCTGGTATAGGGGAATATTTTCTCCGGGCCCCGGAATATATCCGGGCCGTTTTCCGCCACGGCCTGGTAGGCCGACATGAGTGTGCCGCCGCCGCTGTGCCCCATCAGCACAACCTTTTCCACATAAGGCAGGGAGCGCAGATACTCCACCGCGGCTTTCACGCTCTTTGTCTTTTCTATCTGGCTGAATATGATCCCTTCTTTGTTCATCACATTGGCATTGAGGACCGTATAGCCCCTCTTTGCCAGCTCGGGACCGGTCGGGCAAAGCAGGTAATCTTCATCTGAATGCATAACCAGCACCGCAATTCTCTGTTTTTCACTTTTCTCGGCCGGTTCATACAGCACTCCCGGCGAACGTTTGGCCACACTCACAAACGATGTTTTGATTGCTCCCATATGCGTCACCTCATATTAGTCTTCATCCATTGGCAGTCCGCTGTACGCCTCATACAGATCGGGCAGCACATCATAGAGATGCTGCCGTTCAATTGTATTGTGGGCCAGGACATTTTTCAGATACGTATTGTCCACCGGCGTATCCTCATCCCGGATGATCTTTCCGTCCTTGGCATAAAATCCCATCCACTCGCAGTTGATGCTCTCCCTTCCTCCCAGCGGACAGGGACGGCTGAAGCGAAGTACCAGGTGGTGACCGGGATGGCCCTCAAATTCCTCCCAGCAGGCATCCGCTCTGCAGTCCGCATCCAACAGCTCCTGGTAGCGCTCCTCGGAAAGACCGTAATCCCTCAGGTCGATGTTGTGGGAGACGGCCGGTATCCCCTTGCTGGGATCTCCGGTGGCTCCCAGATCCAATGTCTCCAGGGACCAGACTCCATCCTTGTCGTTTTCTCCATTCACAAACCGGTGATCCCAGTGATCCAGGGGATTCCAGATCTTATAGCGCAGGTTCCCCTGGCCTTCCACCATACTCTTTGATTTCTGATTATACCACTTTCCATACCACCGTCTCCATTTTCCCTGCCAGGTCACCGGAGATACGGAGTACTCGATATAAAATCCGTAGCCTTCCGGCATCATGGTATAGCCGTAGCACACCTTGGGGTAGCCCTTCACCTGGAGGTGATCCAGCCACCGCTCAATGGGGATGGCATCCTTCACATCCATGGGACCTGCGTCCAGGATCTGCTGCTGCAGCGGATTTGGGGGATACAGTTTATAGTCAGTGTAAAACCTAGAGACGGGCAGCTTCTTTTCTTCCTCCGTCAACTCGGGAACCTGATAATAGGGCATTCCGTCATTGTAGATTAATCCCATCTGTACGTTCCTCCTCTCTTCCTCAGCCCACAATCAGACCGCCATTTAAGTCGATTCTGGCTCCGTTTACAAAGCTGGCCTCCTCGCTGGCCAGGAAACAGAAGGCGCCCACCAGATCCTGGGGAACCATCATCCTGCCAACCGGAATCCTGGAAAGCATTTTCTCCCGTTCTTCCTCCGTCAGAATATCCTCCTCCGGCACATCTCCCTCGCAATGACCAATCAGAATACAGTTGGAGGTAATTCCCTTGGGGCCCAGCTCCTTGGCCATCTCATAGGTCAGCGCCTCCAGCCCTGCACGGGCGGCCGCGAAGGAGGGATCCAGGAAATATCCGCCGTTTCTTCCATCGCAGGTGGTAATATTAATGATTCTGGGGGCCTTGCTCTCCAACAGGTAAGGCATGGCATTCTTGACATTTACAAAGGCCGATTCCACCACTTCCATGGAATGTCTCCAGATGGTCTTGTCAGTGTGCTCAAAGTCATACCGGATATGTCCGCCCTTTGCGTTCACCACCACGTCCACACTGCCAAAGCGCTCATACACATACTGGATCATATCTCTCATGTGTTCACGGCTCTCGTAAAAATCCGGCGCCGCCGCCATGTTCTCCTCCCATCTGGCTTTCGGGTTCTGGGCAATTCCAATCACCCGGTCGTGGTAAGCCGGATTGATCTTTTCCTGAATTGCTTTCTGCGCCTTGGTGTGCAGGCCGCTGAGCATAGCCACATTCATTCCGTGCTCCAGGGCGGCATTCACAATGGCGGATCCATTGTTTCCCGCTCCCCCGGTAATAATCATGGTTCTTCCTTCCAGTGTATACATTTTCTCACTCCTATTCTTTTTGAACTTTTCTTTTCGAAACATCCCTCCGCTGCACCCAAAAACCTGCGGTCCCTTAGGGAAACGCTGATTTGATCTGGGCTTCCTTAGTCCGCGTCCATGGGCTGGTCGTGATACTCTGCATACAGCTCCGGAAGGAACGTATACAGATGTTCCCACTCAATCAGGGTGTGGATGACCACTTTCTTCAGGTATGCCTCGTCACACTTTGTGCTGTAATCTCTCACCAGCTTTCCGTTCACCGGTCTCCATCCGATCCACTCCCGGCTTCTGGTCTCAACCCCTCCCTGGGGGCAGGGGCGGGAGTAGGCCAGGCACAGATGGGTTCCGGGCTCATCGAAAGTCTCATAGGATCCCTTTCCGGTGAGCTGACAGCCTGCGTCCTTCAGCTCCTGGAGCTTCTCATCCGTCAGCCCAAAATCCTTCAGATCAAACTGGTGGCGAATGGTATCATACATCCGGTCTCCAGCGCCCAGATCCAGGCTCTCCGTGGTATGAATCCCATCGCTGCCATCCTGCCAGTTTACATAATAGTGATCAAAATGATCCGCGTAATTCCATATTTTATATCTCAGATTTCCATGCCCCGGCACCATACTCTTGGATTTCAGATTCCGCCAGTTGCGGTACCATCTCTCCATCTCAGCTG
>DBFBJF010000153.1:0-3198 GCA_048203265.1 Candidatus Merdiplasma sp. | reverse complement strand
GTTTTTGACACATTATACGCATTTTTCGTAAAATCGCTGCCTTTTGTGCTATGATTTCCCCATCAAACAAAAGGAGGAGATACAATTATGGAGAAAAAAGCAAAACGGATTGCGGCTACCACGTTGGCGGCAGCGATGATTGCGGTCAACGGCCTGTCTGTATTGGGGGCAGGGGCTGTCACTTCAAATGAAGCGAGTGAGAGGGAACTTCGCAATTCCGAGCTTTCCATGGAACTGGCCACAAGCGGTATGGTACTGATGGAGAACAAAAACAATACACTGCCATTGGAGACCGGGGGAAATATCGCTTTGTTCGGAAATGGCGCCTACGGTACCGTAAAGGGAGGCGTTGGGTCAGGCAATGTAAATCAGCGCGATGTGGTGAACGTATATGACGGGCTGAAAAATGCCGGATATACGATTTCATCGGAACAGTGGATTTCCCGATACGCGGAAATCTATGACGCCGCCCAGGAGGCAAACACCGATTCCAATGGAGTGGCCAGGGTAGATGAGATCGAGATTTCCGATGAAGAGCTGGAAGCGGCAAAGGAAAATACGGACACAGCCATTTATGTGGTTGCCAGACTGTCGGGAGAGGCCGTAGACCGTACTCTGGAGGGCGGCGACTATTATCTGAGCGATCTTGAAAAAGAAAACCTGGCAAAACTGGCGGAAAATTTTGAGCACTGCATCGTATTGTTAAATACCGGCGGTGTGATGGATATGAAATTTGTGGATGAAATCCAGGGGATTGATGCCGTGCTTCTGATGTCTCAGGCCGGAATGCGGGGCGGAGACGCAGTGGCGAAAATTATTACGGGAGAGGTTACTCCCTCCGGGAAACTGGTGGATACCTGGCCGGTAAACTACGAAGATTATCCCACTTCCGAGACGTTTGCTTTTCTTGATGACAACGTGGAAGAGGAGGTTTACACAGAAGGTATCTATGTGGGATATAGGTATTTTGACACCTTTAATGTAACCCCGGCTTATGAGTTCGGATACGGCCTTTCCTATACCGATTTTGATATTGAGGTGACTGGTGTGGAGGCGGATGCTAACAATGTGACGATCACTGCAGAGGTGACCAACACAGGCGACACCTATTCAGGAAAAGAGGTGGTGGAGGTATACTTCTCAGCACCGGACGGAGAACTGGAAAAGCCCTATCAGGAGCTGGCTGCATTCGGAAAAACCGATGAGCTCGCGCCGGGGGAGAGCCAGACTCTGACTATCTCCTATAAGACTACGGAAATGTCTTCCTATTCGGAAGAAAAGGCGGCTTATATCATGGAGCCGGGCGATTATCTGATCCGTGTGGGAAACAGCTCCAGAAATACGGAGGTTGCGGCTGTTGTGGAGCTTGACCAGGTAGCGTTGACAGAACAGTTGAGCAATCAGGTGGAGCCTGAGGAAGAAGTGACGGAGCTGAGCAGGGAGGGAGTGGATCCCTACTCTTATCCGGAAGAGGAGAGCCAGATTGAGGAAGCTCAGGTAATTTCTCTTTCGGCAGGAGATATTGTGACAGAGAATAATGCATCTCCTTATGACGATGAGACGGTGACGGCATACGTATCGGATACTACGGAGACAGAGTATCTGGCGGAGAATCTTCCGTATGAGCTGGCCAGCCAGTATCATGGCCCTTATGAAGAGAAGGTAGTGGAAGTGGAAGGAGATTTCAGCCAGGCTTCTTTGAAAGAGGTCTATGACGGAACCATTACTATGGAAGAGTTTGTCTCCGGTCTGACCGTAAGTCAGATGGCTGACATTGTAATTGGAGGAAACAAGCTGCCCTCCGCTCTTACCGAGTTTGCCGGAGCTGCCTCCGAGAACGCCAACAATCTGGGAGACGGCACCATCATCGGCGCTCAGGCTAACTCAGTAGCCGGCGCTGCGGGAGAGACGGCAGGCATTTACCTGGAGTCCAAGGACATTCCAAATATTGTTCTGGCGGACGGCCCGGCAGGCCTGAGAATTACCAATGAGTATGAGCAGGACGGAACCACCTATTATCAGTACTGTACCGCATGGCCCATCGGAACACTGATTGCCATGAGCTGGGATCCGGATGTAGCGGAGGCAATGGGAAAAGGTGTCGGCGAAGAACTTTCAGAGTTTGGCATTACCTTATGGCTGGCTCCCGGGTTGAATATTCATCGGGATCCTCTCTGCGGACGTAATTTTGAGTACTTTTCTGAAGATCCGTATCTGACCGGTATGATGGGCTCTGCTGAGACAAAGGGCGTTCAGTCTTATCCGGGCGTTGGTGTCACATTGAAGCACTATGCGGCAAACAGCCAGGAATCCAACCGCAGCGCAGTGGACAGCGTACTGAATGAGAGAGCATACCGGGAAATTTACTTAAAGGGATTTGAAATGATTGTAAAATCGGCCCGGCCCATGGCCATTATGACAGGGTACAATGTCAGCAACGGTGTTCCCACAGGCGATGACTATGACCTGTGCACGGATCTTGCCCGGGGCGAGTGGGGATTTGACGGCTTGATTATGACTGACTGGGGCGGTGGAAAATCCACACCGGGCGGCTCAATGCATGCCGGAAACGATCTGATTATGCCTGGCGAATCCGTGGAAGATATTACAGTGTGGGCATTTTCGGATGAACCGCTGGAAATGGGTGAGGACGGCATCTATCCTCCCACCTCCGCAAGCTGCAGAGAAAGAATTGGCCTAATGAGAAGGAGCTTCTCCACTGACTGGGGTGAGTTCGTCCCGGATGAAAACGGCACCGAAGTAGTCAGCACAACGGTGAGCACGGAGGACTATGAGACGGCTACCAGAGAATATGTGGATATTTACAGTGATGCCACAGAGGTATCAGAGATTTTGGTATCAGAGCTGATTGACAGGCTGGGAGGCGCCGCAGAGGTGATCGACAACGGAGATGGGACTACTACCATCAATTATAAAGGATACTATCTGGATAATAATATTTGCCTGGGAGATCTACAGAGATGTACCGCGAATGTGCTGAGAATCGTAATGGCATCCAATCAGTTCGCGGATCTCTTTGATGATGTTGAGGCGGTGTCCTATACAGAGGCTAGGGCAGATCAGTTGGAAACCTATCAGACTGTGACAAAATCATGAAAAAACAGTAGAAACAGAGTTAAATTATAAAATGAGGATTAAACAGAGCTGTATTAGCGTCAGAAATGTCGTTTGCGGCTC
>DBFBJF010000152.1:0-3303 GCA_048203265.1 Candidatus Merdiplasma sp. | reverse complement strand
GATAGCTTCCCTCGTAGGCTTTTCGGATATGTTCACACGCCCACCGTCCGGCAAAGTCATTGTCGGTACATACTTCAATCTCGGTAATCTCCGGGTGCTGGGACAGAAAATGTTCCAGTGCCTGCGGCTTTTTCATACTCCGCTGGCTCTGCCCTTCTTTTGGTGCACTGATCCCGCCAAGCTCCAGACGGTACTTATCCCGGCTTCCCTGTTCCAGTGTCATGTGAGCCAGCACATCCACACAGGCTTCATAAACGGCAACCCGTCTGCATCCTGTTTGTGCCGGAACACAAAAAGCGTATGCCTTTTCGCTTCCAGCCTGTTCCATCTTAAAAGCCTTTCCGCTGGCATCGTAAATCCCACGCAGGAAAGCATATCTTGCCACCTGATTTTCGTCCCGGCCTACGAACACAGCATTGTGGTAGGGCAGACTCTCATATAAGATTCCCAAATGAACACACTGCTGTAAGACCTCGCCGCTGATCCCGCGCTCCTTCAGATATCGGAACACCCTGCGGCAGTCCGGGCTGGCCGGCGGCAGGAAAAACTGTTTCTTTGGCTTTACTTCCACAGGCGGAGGGATGTAGGTGGGATACTCATCTTTCAGCATCTGCACCGCTTCCAGAAATGAACATCCATCTACATGGATCAGGAAATTTAAGGCACTGGTGCCCCCGATATCTCTGGACTTCCAATGCCACTGACTGGTCTGCTCGTTGATCTTAAAACTGTCATGGTCCGCCAGCTCCCATTCATTCCTGGCCGAAGATTTTTTCAGGCGGTTTGGCTGATACTTCTTCAGGTATTCAATGGCGGTGATCTCCCTTGCTCGTTTGATTTCTTCTTCCGGAATCCACGGCATTACAGTACGGTATCCCGGAGTTGCTCTGCCTTATCCGTTTTCTCCCACGGGAATTCCTTTCTTCCAAAATGCCCGAACACCGCACTCTGTCGGTAGATTGGCCACTTCAGGTGCAGGGTGTCACAGATCTGGCTTGGGGTAAGCCCGAACACCAGAGGGATCGCTGCGGCGAGGCAGTCATCCGCACAGATCTTTCCCGTTCCAAAGGTATCCACCTGCACCATGACTGGCTGGGCAACCCCAATGGCATAGGCAAGGGACACCTGGCATCGGCTGGCAAGTCCGGCAGCTACCATGTTTTTGGCGATGTAACGGGCCATGTATGCCCCGGATCGGTCAACTTTGGAACAGTCCTTCCCGGAAAATGCACCGCCGCCATGCGGTACCAGGCCACCGTAGGTATCCACCATCAGCTTCCTTCCGGTCAGTCCGGTGTCTGCATCCAGACCTCCGCACACAAATCTGCCCGATGGATTAATCAGGATCTTGGTATCCTCATCCGGCGGCAGCATGCGGAGTGCCGGGCGCAGCACTTTCTCCCGGATCTCATGCTCCAGCTTCCGAAGGGATTTTTCCTTTTCATGCTGACAGGACACAACGACCGTATCCAGACGGACAGGTCTGTCATCTTCGTATTCCACGGTCACCTGTGCTTTTCCGTCCGGCAGGATTCCCATGATATATCCGCTTCTACGGCTTGCAGACAGTTCTCTTACGATGCGGTTCGCCAGAACCACTGGCATCGGCATAAGCTGCGGCGTATCATCGCAGGCGTATCCCACCATGATTCCCTGATCCCCGGCTCCATTGGCAAGTCCGCTCTGAACAGAAACAGTCCCTGTCCTGCGTTCTCTGGAACGTTCCACTGCCCCGGCGATATCCGGACTCTGTTTGTGGATGAGGGCATCCATATGGATTCCATCTGCTTCATAGCCTGCACTCTCCAACACCTTTCTGACGATTTCAAACACCTGTGGCTCATATCGGCTGGTGATCTCTCCTGCCACAATGATGTTCCCTTTAGTAGCCAGCACTTCGCAGGCCACCTTGGAATTTTCGTCCTCTTTCAGACACGCATCCAGAATACTGTCTGCAATTAAGTCGCAGAGCTTATCCGGATGTCCTTCCGTTACGGATTCTGCTGTATAAAATCGTTTCATAATTATTACCATCCTTTCCAACGAGTCAAAACTCGCTGCTCGTTATAAACTAAATAGATCCAGCAGAAAGCACTCCTTTTTGGAACACTTCCTGCCGGATCTGGATTATGAGCTGTCTCACATTCTGCACTTTTCTAGTACGTTCAGACACTTTTTTCCACCTGAATACTACCAACACACACCCTTACATAATCCCCCTGTTTTGAACACTTCCCAGTCTGTGCGGTCATCATTTGTCTCATTTTCTACACTTTTTGGGGGCTTTCAGACACTTTTCGTTAGAGCATTCGCTGATATTCCGTAGAGTATTTACCAAAGTTTCCACTTTTGAACACATTTTCCATCTGAATACACCTGGCATACACCCTTTATATACTCCCCTGTTTTGAACACATCCCTGCCCATGCGGTCATTATTTGTCTCATTTTCTGCACTTTTCGGGTACTTACGAACACTTCTGACTCCACACTGCCCCGGAAACCGGCACCGCCAGGACGATATTCCTGGCACCGCTCCATTCATATGAACACGTGACGAGCGTCAAAACCTTATCGTATATACACTTCAGGTAATCATCTCCGGTTTCGAACACTTCCCTCCGCTTGGCTACTTTTAGGTACTCTTGCACGGCCACCACATCTGGAAGTTTCTGCTGGAACGGGAACAGATTCCGGTCTGCTTTCAGTACCGTGACAATCTTATACTCCTGAATGCCGTCCTCTGTCTGAAGATAAGCAAAACGATGGGCGTTATAATAATCTTCCCCTGCATATAAGTCCAGGTTTCCGAACATCGCCCCGCTGTTCATGTTGTGACCGTAGATGGTCAGCTTCCCCGATTCTCCCAGAATGCAGTCTGCCTGGAGGAACAAACTTCCATTGATGTCGTAGTTTCCCCGGTAATCCCTCCGCAGATAATACTCCGGATCTTCCCGGCTGCTCTGCATGACCGGATAATCGATCCCAACCTCCGGGATCGTAAGCCAGCCACGAACACCCGGATACTGGCGCTGGAGGGATCGAAGGTCAACGGCAGACACTTCCGGTTCTCTTCCAGCCTGTTCCTCTTTCTCTCCTGGAGAGCCCCCGCCCGGAGGGATGTCCTCCGGGAAGCAGGTTTTTAAATCCTCTGCCAGCTCCCGGTTCTGACTGGGAATGACCACATAATCCTGATAAAGCAATACTGCACTGAGGATACAGACAGCACACAAGACTGCCTGCAGCATCCACAGCTTATTCTTCTTTTTTCGCTTCATCTGCTTTTTTATGTCTCTTCTTATAG
>DBFBJF010000151.1:0-10534 GCA_048203265.1 Candidatus Merdiplasma sp. | reverse complement strand
CTGGTAGGTGTGGGAGGAGAGCCACTGATTTTCTGTGAGCTGCCGGCTGATTTCCACATAATCCGCTTTCGAGTCGGTGAGCAGGTTGTGAAAAATCCGATGGAGCGGATAGTAGCTGGAGCGCTCCGGCATGGATTTCATAGCCATCACATGGGAGATGATTTCCGCCAGATATTCCGCCAGAAATCCAAAGGTGTCATCCAGGGGAATGGTTCCGGGCAGGATGAGGAGGCGGTAGGTCACCTTTTCAAAGGGCATGAGGTTGACGCACAGGGAAGGCGGAGCAATCTCATTGCCCGGATAGAGAAAATATCCGGTGTGGCTGACGGCCTCGGAGTAATTGAGATCATGCTTTAGGGAGTTGATCAGTTCCTGGGTATCCTCCGTGGATCCCAGGATACCGCTGTGGAGACGGCCGAAGGAGTGATCCCTGACGGCCACGACGGTAAAATCCAGGCCGATGACGATCATGGGATTGGGAATGACCGTCTCGGTCAGATCGAGAATTTTCTGCACGGAGGGTTGATTCAGGGTCAGCCCAAAGAGAGATTGATTCCATTCATTGTATCTGCAGAATATATCCTGAAGGAAAATCAAAACTTCCTGAGAAGAGGGGGAACCCTCCAGAACACACCAGCTGGGACGGTCCCGCAGCGGCGAAGGGCAGGGCCCCTCTGTGAGAAGCAGCAGGATCTTGGAAGGGTGGCAGGAGGGCGGGGCAAAATCCTTTCGGTCCGTCACGTAGATCTTGCCGTCCTGGAGGGGTGAGATCCCATCCCACAGCAGCGGATACTCCAGATGGGGTTCCGTGGATAGCCAGGAGGAGGCGGATAGCCTGTATTTTTTGTGAAGATGGTAGAGGATTATCTGGGCACTGAGTTTCATATCGTTGTTCTCCTTTTGCCGTATGAGGCGGATACTGTTATCTGTGGTCTTTGAATGTCAGGTCTTTCGATTTCGACGTTTCCATGATTATACAATGGAGTGAAATAGAATACAAGAGAAACCGAACAGATGGTTCCTACAAAATGTAGGAAAACCCTGTCAAAAATCAGCAATATTGAAAGTGGAGAAAACAATTTTAATTTGCTATACTGGAGCATGAAGGAGGTATTTTTATGATCATTATCGGAGAAAAAATTAACGGTTCCATTCCGGCTGTGGCGGATGCCATTGCCCGTCGGGACGCTGATTTTATCAAGGAAAGAGCCAGAATCCAGGATGCGGCGGGAGCCACCTACATTGACTGCTGCGCTTCCGTTCCGGAGGCAGAGGAGGTGGAGACTCTCAAGTGGATGATCGACTGCATCCAGGAGGTGAGTGATCTCCCCATTTCTGTGGACAGCCCCAGCGCCAATGTGCTGGCTCAGATCTTTCCGTACTGCAAACGTCCGGGTCTGATCAATTCCGTATCCGGTGAGGGAAATAAGATCGACACCCTGTTTCCCCTGATTGCGGATACCAAGTGGGAAGTGATCTGCCTGCTGTCAGACGATACGGGAATTCCCAAGTGCGCGGCTGACCGGCTGAAGGTGTTCGACAAGATTATGGCGAAGGCCAAGGAATATGGCATTCAGCCGAACCGGATGCACATTGATCCCCTGGTGGAGATGCTGTGCACCTCTGAGAACGGCATTGAGACCAACGTGGAGGTGATCAGCACCGTCCGGAAAATGTATCCGGATATTCACATTACTGCCGCAGTGAGCAACATTTCATTTAATCTGCCGGTGCGGAAAATGATTAATCTGGGCTTCACAGTGCTGGCCATGAATGCGGGCCTGGACAGCGCCATTCTGGATCCCACCAACCGGGATCTGATGGGAGTGATTTACGCCACAGAGGCACTGCTGGGACAGGATGACTACTGTATGGAGTATATCAGTGCGTACAGAGAGGGCATCTTCGGACCGAAAAAATAATCAAAACCATACATAATTAATTGCGGAAAAAAATTAAAGGAGGATATGCGAAATGGCAGGAATCAAAGAAGTTTATGATCTGGTGGAAAAAGGAAAGGCAAAATTAGTGGGAGCCGCTGTGCAGGAAGCACTGGACGCAGGCTGTGATCCCAATGAGATTTTGAACGAGGGCATGATCAAGGCTATGGATACCGTTGGTGAGAAATTCAAAAACGGCGAGATCTTTGTGCCTGAGATGCTGGTGGCCGCCAGAGCGATGAAGAAGGGTGTGGAGGTGCTGAAACCCCATCTGGCATCCGGTGCGGCAGGCGCTGCGGGAAAAGCCATTGTTGGTACTGTGGCAGGAGACCTTCACGATATCGGAAAGAACCTGGTTTGCATGATGCTGGAGTCCGCCGGATTTGAAGTGATCGATCTGGGCGTGGATGTTCCCAAGGAGAAATTTGTGGAAGCCTACGAGGCGAATCCGGATGCGAAGATCATCGGCTGCTCTGCTCTTCTGACTACCACCATGCCGGCGCTGAAGGAGACCGTAGCGCTCTTGAATGAGGCTCCCTTCCGTTCCAAGATCAAAGTGATGGTGGGCGGCGCTCCCATCACCCAGGAGTTCGCGGATGAGATCGGTGCGGACGCTTACACCGAGGATGCGGCTTCCTGCGCGAAGAAAGCGAAAGAGCTGGTAGCGTAAGATAAATGGGAAGCTTGTTGGAACAATCCTTTGAATGTCTGAGGGAAGACCAGTGCCGCTCTTATCTGGAGCGCCTGGGAATGGAACTGCCCGGCCGGCCAAGCCGGGAGTTCCTGGACCGCCTGGTCAGAAGACATTTGGAGGTCATCCCCTTTGAAAACCTGACCCAGGTGATCTGTCATGAGACAGTCAGCATGGATCTGGAACGAGTCTATGAAAAGGTTGTCTGCGGCAGACGGGGCGGCTACTGCTTTGAGCTGAACGCGCTGTTCCTGGGGCTGCTTCGGGGATTGGGTTACGAGGGTTACCCGGTGGCCTGCCGGGTGATGAGAAGGCCGGGACTGCGGATGCCCACCCACAGGGCGAATGTGGTGTGCCTGGACGAAAAAGAGTATTTCTGCGATGTGGGATTCGGTGGGATCGCCTGTATGCGGGGAGCTCTGATGGAGTGCGGGACTGTGACGGAGACGGATTTCGGCAGCTTTTACTTTGAACCGGAGTACAAGGGATGGCTGAATTTCTGGCATATTCCCCGGGGAGAGGGAAGAGACGCCGCCGCGAAGATTATGATGGTGGCTCAAATTCCCAGTGCTCCCATTGATTTCGCTCCTGCCAACGCCGCCATGTGCGGGGAGGATTCCATTTTTACCCAGGGCGTGATGGTGCAGAAGATGACAGCCTGGGGCCCTGTCTCCATAGACGGAGATCTCTATACATACCGGGGAAAAAACGGAAAAACCGTCACCCAGATCGGTTCCCAGCAGGAGCTGATGAAAATTTTACAAGAAATATGTGGTGTTGAGCTGTCCAAAAAGGCGTGAGCCTTTTGGGCAGCTTTTAAAATTGCCAGCTTGCGCAGGTTTCCAAAAGGAGTTATGATGGTAAAATAGATACCAAAGGAGAAGTAAGGAAGATATGACAGAGAAATTGTATGAGGCGGATGCCTACTGTAAATCCTGCCAGGCGGTGGTAGTTTCCTGCATCCCAAAGGGGCAGGAGTTTGAGGTAGAGCTGGACTGCACCTGCTTTTACCCGGAGGGCGGCGGACAGCCGGGAGACCAGGGAGTATTGGAACTTCCCGGGACCGGAAGACGGGTTGCTGTTCTGGATACCACGGAGCGGGATGGCGCGATTGTGCATCATACCGGGGAAGCGCTGGCGCCCGGAACAAAAGTGAGAGGAGAGATCGACTGGGAACGGCGGTTTGACCTGATGCAGAACCATTCCGGAGAGCATATCGTCAGCGGATTGATTCATGAGAAATTTGGTTACAATAATGTGGGCTTTCACATGGGCAGCGACGTGCTGACCGTGGATCTGGACGGAGAGTTTTCGGCGGATCAGATGCGGCAGCTGGAATATGAGGCCAACCTTGCGGTGTGGCAGGACAGGCCCGTTGAGATCCGGGTATACTCCCATGACGAAGTGGGAAACCTGGAGTACCGGAGCAAGAAGGAGATCCCCGGGCAGGTGAGAATTGTGACCATGCCCGGAACGGACGTATGTGCCTGCTGCGGCACCCATGTGGCGCGGACCGGGGAGATCGGGCTGATCAAATTGATTTCTGTCCAGAAATTCCGGAAAGGCGTGCGCATGGAGATGATCTGCGGAAACCGGGCGCTGAAGTATATGAATCAGATTTGGGACCAGAATCATCAGATTTCCGTTGCGCTGTCCGCCAAGCCCGGTGAGACGGCTGCCGCAGTGGAGCGGATGAAAGAGCTCCAGTCCAGTCAGAGCTACCGCCTGATGGAGCTGGAGAACCGGTTGTTCGAACAGAAGGCCCGGGAGCTTGCGGGGAACGGAAACGTGGTTCTCTTTGAGGAAGGCCTGACGCCGGAGGGGGTGCGCCGCCTGGCCGTGGCAGTGATGGAGACCTGCGGCGGCAGATGCGCCGTATTTTCCGGAACGGATGAGAAAGGATATAAGTATGCTATCGGTGAAAAAGAGGGGGATCTGCGGCAGTTTGTGAAGGAACTGAACGGACGCCTTGGCGGCAGGGGCGGGGGAAAACCTTACTTTGTCCAGGGAAGCCTGGGCGCGCCCAGAAATGAGATTGAGACGTTTTTGTCAGAACAATAAGGCAGGAGGAGCGGAAAAATGTCCGGGAAGAAAAAGCTTCATAAAATATTGATTTTGCTGGCGGTCTTGGCGGCGGTGCTGGCAGGCATCGCGGTGGTGGCCTACGGCGCCCTCAAAATGAGTCTGGGAAAGTCCAACTATGTGTCGGACGAGGAGGAACAGGTGGTGTATGAGACCCTGGAACCTGAGACCAGCGTGGATGAGGAGGGCAATGTGGAATATATCACGGAACAGACGCTGGATTCAGAGGAGGAAGCGTCTGTGAAGGAACAGATCTCTGACAGCGTTCAGTCCGTGAGAGAGGACGAGGAGCGAACCCAGAAGATGGAAGGGGTCTACGATTTGCTGCTGATCGGAGTGGACCGCAGGGACGATTCCTGGTATGGAAATTCTGATGTGATGATTCTCCTGACAGTAAACCATGATCAAAAAACCGTATATATGACCTCGTTTCTCCGGGACCTGGCCGCGGATATTCCTGGAGTGGGAGTGCGCAAGCTGAACGCCGCCTGTGCCCATGGAGGAGCCCAGCTGCTGGTAGAAACCCTGGAGGAAAATTATGCGGTTTCCATCGACAATTATGCTATGGTGGATTTCAATGGGATGATCCAGGTGGTGGACGCTCTGGGCGGCATCGATCTGGAGCTGACGGACGAGGAGGTTTCGGTGGCCAACGACTACGTGAAAACCATGTGTGAGGCCAACGGGGAGCCCTACGAGGACCATGAAATCAAGGAGAGCGGCCTGATCCATCTGGACGGGTATCAGGCGGTGGGACATGCCAGAAACCGCTATTCCGGAAATACCAATGATTTTGGCCGTACAGACCGCCAGAGAGATGTGCTGATGGCCATTATTGAGAAGGCCCAGGACGGAGGTTTGGGATCCCTCACGGATGTGGTCGAGGCGGTGCTTCCCTATATCACGCACAATATCAGCGATGTGGAACTGCTGACGCTGATGGCGCAGCTGCCCACGATTCTGGAGTACCAGATGGTGGAGCAGCGTATTCCCTACGATGATTTGTATTACTCAGAAAATGAGATGCTGGTACCTGATATGGAGGAGACCATTCAAAAGCTTCATGACACCATCTATGGGGACTGACGTTTGGATGTGGCCGGGAAAAGTTGCCATAGAGGGGAAATAATGCTATAATGATCTGCGATATTGCCAATGCAGGCTAGAAAATAAAGGAGATCGATATGTGCGGTATTGTTGGATTTACCGGTACGGAGCAGGCGGCCCCGATTTTGCTTGGGGGTCTGTCCAGGCTGGAATACAGAGGATATGATTCGGCAGGAATGGCCGTCTTAAACGACCATACTCAAAAGATTGACATCGTAAAGGCCAAGGGAAGACTGAAAATTCTCGCGGAGAAGACAGATGACGGAAAAGCGATGCCGGGATACTGCGGGATAGGCCATACACGGTGGGCTACCCACGGAGAGCCCTCCGAGATCAATGCGCACCCCCATTTCAGTGATGACCGGATGGTGGTGGCAGTGCACAACGGAATTATTGAGAATTATCAGGAACTGAAGGAGAAACTGCTTCGGGACGGGTACAGTTTTTATTCCCAGACGGATACCGAAGTGGTGACCAAGCTGATTGACTATTATTATGAGAAGACCGGGCACAATCCCCTGGAGAGCCTGTCCAGAACTATGCTCCGGGTGAGAGGATCTTACGCTCTGGGCGTGATGTTCCAGGATCGGCCCGGTGAGATCTACGCGGCGAGAAAGGACAGCCCGCTGATCATCGGACGGAACGATAAGGGAACTTTTATCGCCTCAGATGTGCCGGCGATTCTGGCCTACACAAGAAGTGTTTACTACATTGACAACCTGGAGATGGCGCGGCTCACGAAAGATCAGGTGAGCTTCTACAACATCGACCGGGAGGAGATCCAGAAAGAAAAAGAGGAGATCAACTGGGACGCCCAGTCTGCGGAGAAGGGCGGCTTTGAGCATTTCATGATGAAGGAGATCCATGAGCAGCCCAAGGCGGTCCAGGATACCATCAATGCCTATGTAAAGGATGGCAGGATTGACCTGAGTTCCACCGGACTCACCGATGAATTTTTCCGGAATCTGGGACGGATCTACATCGTTGCCTGCGGCTCCGCCTATCACGTGGGGGCGGCGGCCAAGTACATCATTGAGGATTTGACCGATGTCCCTGTGGATGTAGATCTGGCCTCCGAATACCGGTACCGCAATCCAAAACTGGGGGAGAACTATCTGGTGGTGATTATCTCCCAGTCCGGAGAGACTGCGGACAGCCTGGCAGCTCTGCGGCTGACCAAGGAGAGAGGGGTTCCCACCCTGGGAATCATCAATGTGGTGGGATCCAGCATTGCAAGAGAGGCGGATTATGTGATGTACACTCTGGCAGGACCGGAGATTGCGGTGGCCACCACGAAAGCCTACAGCACCCAGCTGATCAATTGTTATCTGCTGGCTATGGAGATCGCTGTGGCAAGAGGAAGTATGACTCAGGATACCTGCGATGAGATGCTGGCAGAAATGCAGCTTTTGCCGGATAAAATGGAACAGGTTCTGACGGACAAGGGGAGAATCCAGTGGTTCGCCAGTAAGTTTGCCAACGCCAAAGATATTTTCTTCATCGGACGGGGACTGGACTATGCCATCAGTATGGAGGGCAGCCTGAAGATGAAGGAGATCAGTTACGTGCACTCCGAGGCGTATGCGGCGGGAGAACTGAAGCATGGCACCATCAGCCTGATTGAGCAGGGAACCCTGGTGGTGGGCGTCATGACCCAGAGCCAGCTGTTTGAGAAGACCAGAAGCAATATGGTGGAGGTAAAAAGCCGGGGCGGATACCTGATGGGGCTGACCTCCTACGGTAACTACAGCATAGAAGACACGGTGGACTTTACCGTGTATGTGCCTAGAACCGATCCGCATTTTGCCACCAGCCTGGCGGTGATTCCCCTTCAGCTGATGGGATATTATGTCAGCGTGGCAAAGGGTCTGGATGTGGATAAGCCCAGGAACCTGGCTAAGAGCGTGACTGTAGAATAATGGAAAAATAGAGACGGAAGGCGGATAAGAACAGGCGCCGCCGCAAAAAGGATCGGTTTTGCGGCGGCGCCTGTTGCGCTGTTCGGGAAAAGCCGGAGATCAGAAATGAAAGGTATGCTCCAAATTTGCCCATTTCTGGTCTTTCTCGCTGAGGTTTAGGGGAGTGCCATCCTCCAGTGCGTAGCCCTGGGCGGAGGGGTTTCCCTGATAAGTTCCCGTCAGATGGGGCCAGGAGATTCCGATGTCCGGATCATTCCAGGCCAGACCGCCCTCATCGCCGGGACGGTAGAAATCCGTACATTTATAGCAAAATTCCGCTATATCGCTGAGCACCAGGAAGCCGTGGGCAAATCCCTCCGAGATGTAGAACTGCTTTTTGTTGGACTCCGTCAGCTCCACACCGAACCACTGTCCGTAGGTCTGGCTTCCAGCGCGCAGATCCACCGCCACGTCAAAGACGCTGCCCCGCACCACCCGAACCAGCTTTCCCTGGGGGTGCTGCTTCTGAAAATGCAGACCCCGGAGCACGCCTTTAGTGGAGCAGGACTGATTGTCCTGAACAAAATTCATGGTCAGTCCGGCCTCCACCATGTCCCGCTGATTGTAGGTTTCCATAAAATATCCCCGCTCATCCCCATGGACGGTGGGTTCGATCACATAAAGCCCCTGGATATGGCAGGGGGTCACTTTTATCTGTCCCATAGGTTACGTCTCTCCTTCACTGCTAAATCTATGATAAGGCGGATAAATCCAGTTCCTGCAGATAACGGCCCAGAGCGTCCTGCCAGTCGGGCAGGGGCGAGAACCCGTTTTTGACTAGCTTCTCTTTGTCCAGCCGGCTGTTGAAGGGGCGCTTTGCTTTTGAAGCGCCGTACTCTGCTGTGGACACCGGAATGACCCGGGTATGTTCCGGCAAATACTCCGGATACCCCAGGGCCGCCGCCTGGCGGAAGATTTCTTTTGTAAAGTCATACCAGCTGATATATCCGGTTTTGCACCCCTGGGCAGTATGGCTCCCCTCCTGTGAGGAAAGCTCTGCGTTGGTGGCGTGATAATAGCCGTACTGCTCTGTCTCAATCATATCCACCAGCAGCCTGGCCAGGTCATAGGTGTAGGTGGGTGTTCCGATCTGGTCGTTCACCACCCGGATAGTGTCATGGGTTTTTCCCAGCTTCAGCATGGTTTTAATAAAATTGCTGCCGTTTTTGCCGAACACCCAGGCGATGCGGACGATGAAATATTTGTCCAGAAGGGAGGAGACTGCCAGCTCTCCCTCCAGCTTCGTCTGGCCGTAGACATTCAATGGCTTATAATCCCTGCAGTCCGGATCCCAGGGAGTCTCACCCTGGCCGTCAAATACATAGTCGGTGCTCAGATATACCATTTTGCAGGACAGCTTTTTGCATGCCAGGGAAATATTCTCTGTGCCGCCGGCATTCACCGCCCGCACCTTGTCCACCTTGTCATCGTCCTCAGCCAGGTCCACTGCCGTCCAAGCGGCACAGTGCACCACTACATCGGGCTTCAGGGAGCTGATGACCCGGTCCACGGCTTCCCGGTCGGTGATGTCCAGGGAGACATAGGGCATTCTGGTGACTGCGGTGCCGTCGCTGATGCCGCTGTATACCTCCCGCACATCAGAGCCGACCCCGTCGTATCCCCGCTTATCCAGTTCGTTCATCACATCGTGGCCCAACTGCCCGGCCACGCCTGTCACTAATACCTTCATTCGTTTCAGTCCTTTCTATACGGGAAGGAAAACCGCTAAGATCAGCGGTTTCCGTACATTTTTTCGTAGTAATTCTGATATTCTCCTGAGATGATGGTTTCCCACCAGTCCCTGTGTTCCAGATACAACTTGATGGTTTTCTTGATGCCGTCGGCAAATTTCGTCTCCGGCAGCCAGCCAAGCTCGTTGTGAATTTTGGTGGGATCGATGGCGTAGCGCATATCGTGGCCCTTCCGATCTGTCACGAAAGTGATCAGACTCTCCGGCTTGCCCAGCTCCTTGCAGATGAGTTTTACAATGTCAATATTGCGCATCTCATTGTGGCCGCCAATGTTGTAAACCTCCCCCACACGGCCTTTGTGGATAATCAGGTCGATGGCTTTGCAGTGATCCTCCACATACAGCCAGTCTCGCACATTTTCACCGGTGCCGTAGACGGGCAGCGGTTTATCATTCAGAGCGTTGGCGATCATCAGCGGAATCAGCTTTTCCGGGAAATGGTAGGGGCCATAGTTGTTGGAGCAGCGGCTGATGGTGACCGGAAGGCCGTAGGTGCGGTGGTAGGCCAGCACCAGCAGATCCGCGGAGGCCTTTGACGCGCTGTAGGGACTGCTGGTGTGGATGGGCGTTTCTTCTGTGAAGAACAGATCCGGCCGATCCAGAGGCAGATCCCCGTACACCTCATCAGTGGAAACCTGGTGGTAGCGGGTGATGCCGTATTTGCGGCAGGCGTCCATCAGCACGGCAGTGCCCTTGATGTTGGTGTCCAGAAAGACCTCGGGATTTTCAATGGAGCGGTCCACATGGCTCTCAGCGGCAAAGTTTACCACCACATCGGGGTGCTCCTCCTCGAACAGACGGTAAACAGCCTCCCGGTCGGTGATGCTCTCCTTGACAAAACGAAAATTTTCCTGATCCATCACTGGCGCCAGAGTGGACAGGTTGCCTGCGTAGGTCAGGCAGTCCAGACAGATGATCCGGTAGTCCGGATATTTTTTCAGCATATGGAAAATAAAGTTGCTTCCGATAAATCCGGCTCCGCCGGTTACAATAATTTTCATAATTT
>DBFBJF010000150.1:0-4263 GCA_048203265.1 Candidatus Merdiplasma sp. | reverse complement strand
GTCCATGGAATTGTCCACACCAATCATGTCATATCCCGCCTGAGCCAGCAGCCGGGTCATGGCGCCGGTGCCGCAGCCCAGCTCCAGCACCAGTCCTTCCTCCACCTGATAGCGCCGCAGCAGCTCCATCAGATATTCACTCCACTCCCGGTAGGGAACATTGTCCATAAAGGTGTCATAAACTCTGGCAAAGCTCTCATACATTGCCATCCGCATTTCCCCCTCTGTTCTTCAGATACTGTTCCAAGAATTCGATCAAACGCTCCATCTCATCGTTGGTGCCGATGGTAATACGCAGATAATTGTCAATTCTGGGCTTTTTAAAATATCTTACATAGATTCCGGCCTGCTTCAGGGCTTCAAAAAGTTCTTCAGCCGGGCAGTCTCTGTGGGTGACAAACAGGAAGTTAGCAGAAGAATCCGGGCCGGAAAAGCCCAGCTTTTGTAAAGACTCCCTGGTTCGCTCCCTGGTCACCATAATCTGTCTTCTGGTCCGTTCAAAATATTTCTGATCTTCCAGGGCCGCCACGCCGGCCGCAATGGCCGCCTGATTCATGGTATAAGAGTTAAAAGAATATTTCACATCGTTCAGATACCGGATCAACCGGGGATTTCCCAGCGCGAATCCAATGCGCATCCCCGCCAGGGACCGGGATTTGGAAAAGGTCTGCACCACCAGCAGATTGTCGTATTGGTCAATCAGCGGCAGGGCGGAAACCCCGCCGAAATCAATGTACGCCTCGTCCACAATCACGATCACATCCCGGTTAGCCCGGACGATCTCCTCTACTGCCTCCAGAGGAAGCAGCTTTCCTGTGGGCGCATTGGGATTGGGGAAGATGACGCCTCCATTTTCCCCTTGATAATCCTCCGGCACAATCTCAAACTCATCATTCAGAGGTCTGCGCTCATAGGGAATCCGAAACAGGCTGGCCCACACATCATAAAAAGAATAGGTAATGTTGGGAAAGAGAATGGGCTTCTCCCCTCCAAAAAAAGTGAGAAAGCACATAGCCAGCACATCGTCTGATCCCACTCCTACAAACACCTGATCCATGTTCACTCCATAGCGGCGGGCAATGGCAGACACCAGGCCAGCTGCCGACGGATCCGGATACTTGCGCAGCTTCTCCCCCTCCAACTTCTCCAGAGCCCGCGTCACTCCCGGGGCCGGGGGATACGGGTTCTCATTGGTATTTAATTTTATCACGTAAGGATCCTGGGGCTGCTCCCCCGGAACGTAGGGCTCCACCCTGCGGATATATTCCTCCCACGGTCTCATATTCTTCTCCGCCCCTTCCTGCTTCAGTTTTCATCCGTCCTTCCAGCTCAGTTGCTCTTCAATCCGTAATCCTGAGCCAGCTTTTCGAATCCGGGCATAGCTCCCTGGATGGTCTCATAAGAGACACAGTAGGCCAGACGCACATATCCCGGGCAGGCGAAGGAAGAACCGGGTACCATCAGAATATGGTACTCCTTCCCCTTTTCACAGAATTCTTTTTCATCCTCCACCGGAGATTTCAGGAAGAGATAGAACGCCCCCTGGGGCCAGATGAAAGAAAAACCGCACTTTTTCAGGCCTTCACACAGAGCCTTCCTGTTTCTGTCATAAAATTCCAGGTTCACCTGCTCATCCAGGCATCTTGCCACCGCTTTCTGCATCAGAGAGGGAGCGTTCACAAATCCCAGAATCCGGGTGGCCACATTGGCCGCTCCCCGTACCTCTTCCGCGTCATCCAGCTCATCGGGAAGCACCAGATAACCGATGCGCTCTCCAGGAAGGGATAGGGATTTGCTGTAGGAATAACCCACCACTGTGTTGTGATAGTATTTGGTCAGATAGGGCACCTGAACCCCGTCATAGGCCAGCTCCCGATAGGGCTCGTCGGAGATCAGGTAAATGCTGCTGCCGAACTGGCTCTCCTTCTCCTCCAAAATCCGGGCCATCTCTTTGATGGTATCCTCTGAGTAAATCACACCGGTTGGATTATTGGGGGTATTGATAATCACTGCTTTCGTTTTTTCCGTGATCATCTCCCCGAACGCCTTCAGATTGGGCTGAAACGTCTCGGTCTGGGGCGGCACCACCTTCAATACTCCCTCATAGTTATCCACGTAGGAGCGATACTCCCCAAAGAAGGGGGCAAACACCAGCACTTCCTCTCCGGGGTTCAGCAGAGTCTTAAACATCACATTCAGCCCTCCCGCAGCCCCCACCGTCATAACAATGGCATCTCCGGTAAAGGAGGTGCCGAACCGCCGATTCAAAGAGGCAGCGATGGCCTCCCTCACATCCTCGTATCCGGAATTGTTCATATATCCGTGGACCTCCACCGGATCCTCCTCCTTTAAGATCTGGCAGATAGCCTCGTTCACAGCCTTGGGTGCCGCAACGTTGGGATTTCCCAGGCTGAAATCGTACACGTTTTGGGCTCCATAGAGAGCCGCCATCCGCTTTCCCTCCTCAAACATGGCCCGGATGGCCGAGCTTCCCTTTACCAAACTTTTCATTTTCTCTGCGATCATTGCCCATTCCTCCTCGCTTGTTTACCTGAATCCTGCCGCCCTATCTCCCTGCCATACCGCTCAGCGCAGAGTCACAACTCCTTTTTCCACCATGAAGATGGGACGATAGGACAGCTTTGCCTGACGAAGGCCTTCATCTCCGGTGTCCTCCTCCCGGTTCACATAAGTGTATCCCTCCATGGCGTGCTGTACAAACTGCTGATTAATCATGGTGTAGGCACCCTCCACCTCTGTCAGCGCTTTCTCAATGTGAACCACAAAGGTATCCTCGCACAGTCTCTCTCCGATGGTGAAAGCCGCCACCTTTCCCCCTACCCGGAGGCATCCTCCGGTGAGCTCCAGCTCCTTCATCAGCCGAAGGGAGTTCAGGGTGACGCAGACCTCTGCCAGCTTTTCCTCATCCCCGTCCTCACAGCCGTTCCGGTTTCTCCAGGTCAGGGCCATCTGGAAGCAGTCCTCCACGTTCTCATCGGTGATAGGCTCGTATTTCCAGTCCTCATAGGTACGCATGAATTTGTTTACATGGTTCTTTTTACCATGATACTTTTTTCCTGACAAATTTGCAAGTTTTTCCCGTTCATACACGTAATCCGCCGCATCCCGGTCATACTGTATCTGAAATTTGCCGGGAAACAAATCCTCCAGTATCTGAAACTGCTCCGGCGTCACCACTCCCATCCGGAAGGGAACATTCCGCTTAGCGGCATAATCCATCATCCACTCCAGCACCGGCTTCACATTTTTCCGGTCTCCCTTGGGAAAGCGGAAATAAAAATCATCCCTGGCGGATTTTAATACCATCATATCCTCCACAATGGCAAATTCTGTGGGATACAGCCGGTTCCAGAGATATAAATTGGCAAAGGTATCCTCACAGCTTCTGGAATTTCCTCTATTGTAATGGCTTTGTATCACCTCCCGATCCTCCAGTGTAGGTTTTCGAAAGTCTATCTCCATATTTCCTCCTTTAAGATCTATATAAATGGGCATAAGCACCGTTCTTCGCCAGCAATTCCTGATGAGTGCCTTCCTCCTCAATGCCCCGGTCAGACAGCACCAGAATCTTCTGGGCATTCTGAATAGTAGAGAGTCTGTGGGCGATCACAAAGGTGGTTCTCCCCTTCGCCAGCGCCTCCATGGACTGCTGTACAATCTTCTCACTCTCATTGTCCAGGGCTGAGGTAGCCTCGTCAAAAATCAGGATTGCCGGATTTTTCAAAAATACTCTGGCGATGGAGATCCTCTGCTTCTGGCCTCCGGAAAGCTTCACGCCCCGCTGCCCGATGTCCGTCTGGTATCCCTGAGGCAGCTGCATGATAAATTCATGGGCATTGGCCATCTTTGCTGCCTCCATCACCTCCTCATCGGTGGCGTCCGGTCTGCCGGACCGGATATTCTCCATCACATTTTCCATAAACAAGTATACATCCTGCTGCACAATACCGATCTGGTTTCTCAGGCTCTTCAGTTTAACATGACGGATGTCCTTCCCGTCAATCAAAATCCGCCCGTCCACCACATCGTAGAAGCGTGGGATCAGGCTGCACAGAGTGGTCTTGCCGCCTCCCGAACTGCCCACGATGGCCAGGTATTCTCCCGCCTCCACTTTCAGGCTGATGTGGTTGAGCACCTTGTCCAGCCCTTCCTCGTACCGGAAAGACACATCCTCAAACACCACCTCACCTTTCACATCGGTGAGCTCCCCGGCATCCGGCTCATCCGCGATGTCAGGCTCCA
>DBFBJF010000149.1:0-5096 GCA_048203265.1 Candidatus Merdiplasma sp. | reverse complement strand
CGATATGATCTTATTGTTGTGGGTGCAGGCCCATCGGGATTGTCAGCAGCCATTGAAGGGGCCAGACGGGGCATGAAGGTGATTGTGTTTGATGAGAATGAGCGGCCGGGTGGTCAGCTGTTTAAGCAGATACACAAATTTTTTGGCTCCAAAGAACATCGGGCAAAGACCAGGGGGTTTGTGATCGGAGAGGAGCTGCTGGAGGAGGCTGCCGATTCCGGGGTACAGGTGGAACTGAATTCTACGGTAATTGGCCTGTATCCGAACAAAGAAGTGGTGGTGAAAAAGAAGGAGGAAATTTTTCACTACAGAGGAGATGCGGTGATCATTGCGACAGGTGCCTCGGAAAACATGGTCACATTTGAGGGGTGGACCCTGCCGGGAGTGATCGGAGCTGGGGCGGCTCAAACCATGATGAATCTTCACGGCGTGAAGCCGGGAAACAGGGTGTTGATGTTGGGAAGCGGAAATGTGGGACTGGTGGTCAGCTTTCAGCTGACACAGTGCGGATGTCAGGTTGCAGCGCTGGTGGATGCCGCCCCCCGAATTGGCGGATACGGCGTCCATGCAGCTAAGCTGTCCCGCATGGGGATCCCCTTCTATCTGTCTCACACCATTGTGCGGGCGGAGGGAAAAGACCGTGTTACAGGGGTAACCATTGCGGAGGTGGACAACCATTTTCAGTTTGTCCCCGGAACAGAAAAACATTTTGACGTGGATACTGTGTGCGTAGCGGTGGGGCTTTCTCCTATGTCGCAGCTTTTGAAAATGGCAGGCTGCCGTATGGAGGATAACCCGCGAAAGGGCGGCCAGGTGCCGTTGGTGGATGAACAGGGGGAGACTTCCGTCCCGGGTATTTTTGTGGCAGGGGATGTATCCGGTATTGAGGAAGCCAGTTCCGCTATGATCGAGGGAAGAATTGCCGGGATTGCGGCGGCGGGATACCTGGGCTATACAGATCAGGCAGAACAGGATAGCGCCATGGAGATTCAAAAAAGAGCTCTGGAGGGCCTGCGGCAGGGGATGTTTGCTCCCCAAAACAGGGGGAAGCTTCAGGAGAAGACAGAAGAGGGCATCGGCATATCTATGAATCTTTTGAAAAAAGGCTATGTGTCAGATGATGAGATTGACCGCTTCCCGGGAGTGATCCGTAAGGCAGGGGTCCATCCGGTGATGGAGTGCACTCAGAATATTCCCTGCAATCCATGCCAGGATGCTTGTCCGAGACATTGCATAAAGATTGGGGAACGGATGACTTCACTTCCGGCTGTGGACGAGAGTGCTGAATGCATTGGGTGCGGCATGTGCGTGGCATCCTGTTCCGGACAGGCAATCTTTTTGGTGGATGAAACCTTCGAACCCGGTTATGCAGCAGTGACAATTCCCTACGAATTTCTCCCTCTGCCTGAGAAGGGGGACCGGGGATACGGCCTGGGACGGGACGGCAGGAGGATATGCGAGGCGGAGGTTATATCGGTAAAAACGTCCAAAGCCTTCGACCATACTAATCTGCTGACCATGAAAGTTCCGGCGGATATGGCTATGAAGGCGCGTTTCTTTCAGGCGTAGGACTTTGGAGAAAGGAGAGGGACACAAAAATGGAGTACATATATGATAGAAGAGATCAGCTTGGCGAGTGCGTTTCCGAACCGGATGATGACAAAATCATCTGTCGATGTGAGGAGGTTACAAAGGGGGAGATACGCAGGGCAGTACATGATGGAATGTATACGATGACAGAGATCCGGCGGTATTTAAGATGCGGCATGGGATTGTGCCAGGGACAGACCTGTGCAAGACTGGTGAAGCAGATTGTGGCCCGGGAGCTTCACGTATCTCCGGATGTTCTGGAACCGGCCACATCCAGAGCGCCGGTCAGACCGCTGGAAATGAAAATTTTTGCAAAGGAGGGCGGAGACCATGAGGCATAACACAGCCGATGTTGTGATTGTGGGCGGCGGGGTAATTGGATGCGCGGCAGCCTATTATCTGGCAAAGAAGGGGACATCGGTGATTGTCCTTGAACGGGATAAAAGTATAGGAAACGGCGGCTCAGGAAGAAATGGAGGAGGGGTCCGTCAGTCAGGCCGTGATCCCAGGGAACTGCCTCTGGCGATGTACGCGGTAGAGCATATGTGGCCGCATTTGTCAGAGGAGTTGGAAGTAAATGTGGAATATCACAGGGAAGGCAATCTGCGGCTCGGTAAGACGGAACGGCATATGGAGATTCTTCAGGGATTGACCGACCGGGCCACAGCCTGCGGGCTGGATGTGCGCATGATCGACGGGACTCAGGTGCGGCAGATCAATCCCTATCTCAGTCATGAGGTGATCGGAGCCAGCTGGTGCCCCACAGACGGACATGCCAATCCCCTGATTACTACCCTGGGATATTACCGAATGGCGAGAAAGCTGGGGGTTCAGTTCTACACAGGGGAAGAGGTGGTGGAGCTGAAAAAAGTAAAGGGAAAATTGAGAAAAGTGATTACCAGAAAACAGTCCTTTGAGGGGGAACAGATTATTGTGGCGGCGGGTTATGCAAGCCGTTTCATTACACAGACAGTGGGGATTGACATTCCCATGACCAATGAACTGATTGAGGCGCTTGTCACGGAGGCGGAACCCAAAATGTTCGGACAAATGCTGGGAACGGCGGACGCGGATTTCTACGGTCATCAGACGGAGCATGGATCCTTCGTGTTCGGGGGAGAGTCCGGTTTTGAACGGGAAAACCTGGGATACGGACATTGTATGACATCCAGCATAACAGCCCCCTGTATTTGTCGGGGAATCATGAAATATATCCCAAGATTGGAAGACGTAAAGATTGTGAGAACTTGGGCCGGTTATGAGGATGTGTGCGCTGACGGCGTGCCGGTTCTGGGAGCGGTGAAAGAAGTGCCGGGATTAATTTTGGCCTGTGGCTTCACCGGCCACGGATTTGGAATTTCTCCGATTGTGGGTAAACTGCTGGCTGAGACAGCCAGGGAGGAAGAGTTAACTTTGGATCTTTCCGCTTTTCGTTATGATCGCTTTCATGCGGCGATTTGAGCGAATTTGCGGTGGCTTCCGAAGCAACAGGACATTGTGATATACGGAAGGAGTATTAGGTATGGATTTTTTGTATTTGAGTGAACCGGATATGATAAAGGCAGGAGTAGAGAATATGAAAGCCTGCGTGGAAGTGATGGAAGATCTTCTGATCACTCTGTATCAGGGAGACTATGTGATGGGTGGGGAAAATCATAATTCCCATGGCTGCATGATTACTTTTCCGGATGAACCTAAGTTTCCGGGAATGCCAAAGAACGCGGATGACCGCCGCTTCATGGCGATGCCGGCATATTTGGGAGGACGTTACCAGATGGCCGGGATGAAGTGGTATGGTTCCAATGTAGAAAACAAGAAAAAGGGACTTCCCCGTTCTATTCTGATGATGATGTTGAATGATAAGGATACGGGAGCTCCGCTTGCACTGATGTCGGCGAATCTGGTGAGCGCCTACCGAACAGGGGGAATTCCCGGGGTAGGGGCAAAATACCTCGCCAGGAAAGATTCAAAGGTCGTGTCCATCATCGGACCCGGTGTGATGGGAAGAACATCCCTCGAAGCCTTCGCCTGCACATGTCCTGGCTTGGATACTGTAAAAATAAAAGGAAGAGGGAAAAAATCGCTGGACGCATTTGTGGCTTTTGTTAAGGAGAAGCTGCCGCAGATAAAAAAGATTGAGGTGTGTGATACGGTGGAGAGTGCTGTCAGAGACAGCGATATTATCAGCTTTACCACCACAGTGCGCAACGATGTCTCCTCGTTCCCTTATGTCAACGGGGAGTGGATTAAAAAAGGCGCCCTCATCAGCATGCCCTCCGCGGCCAGATTTGACGATGACTTTTTAGTAAATCACTGCAAGAAGGTGGTGGATAACTGGAAACTGTATGAGGCCTGGGAGGAAGAGTATCCCTACCCGACCTATCCGGATATGCAGATCATTGGAACCAAATTTACCGATTTGAAACATGAGGGGAAGATCCGCAAGGAGGATATTATCGATATTGCTGATATTATAGAAAACAGAAAGCCCGGGAGAGAGAACGATGAGGAAATCATTGTCTATTCTGTAGGCGGAATGCCGGTGGAGGATATTGCCTGGGGCGGAACGATATACCGCAATGCGGTAAAGCTTGGAATCGGTACCAGACTGCCGTTGTGGGATAAACCGGAAATGGCATAGAGCGAAAGATAAGGGAGCTGATACGATGCGCGATAAGAAAATAATCCTGCCGGTACAGCCGTATTTGCTGCTGGATGCGGATGATTACCGGGAAATTCGGATAGGAGCTGTGGGAATTTCCAATTTCTATGAATTTCATGTACAGAGAGGGGAAAACGGAAAGTTTATGGCTGTGCCCGATGGCAGTACGGATCTTGTGTTTGGTATCGGCGAAAGCGATGTGAAGGTATATATCGGAGGAACGGTGTTGAAACTGAAGGAGTGGAAATTTGAGGAGGGACGATACTATTTTGGAGTGAGGTTCCTGCCCGGGAGGAGTATTCTTCCGGAGAGTATATCCATTCACGATGTGGTCAACGCGGATCTTGAGATTGACAGAAACGAATATGGTGGAGGACTGACCGAACAGTTGGCGGAAGCCGGAGATGTGAGGGAGCGGGCTGAAATTTTATATCAGTATCTGGCAAAGCGCGGGATGAGGAAAGGAGCAGATTCCCACCGACTGTTGGAAGAGTATATGAGAAAGCGGATTTATGCCACTAAAGGCAATATTTCCATTCAGATGCTCAGCCGGGAGACGGGATACTCTGAGTGTTATATCCGAAAAGTCTTCCGGCAGATTCATGGAATTTCCCCAAAAGAGTTTGAACGATTTATCCGCTTTCAGGCATTTCTGAACAGGATTAACGAGAAAAAGGAAACGGTCAGCAGTGAGGAGGCGGCTTTGAGCTGCGGGTATTATGATCAGTCGCATATGATGAAAGATTTTCGGATGTTTGCGGGGACAACACCGGAAAAGTACAGAAAGCTTTTTCGTGAGCGATCAGAAGGACACAGAATTTTTGAGAGAAGAAGAGGAGAATGA
>DBFBJF010000148.1:0-7647 GCA_048203265.1 Candidatus Merdiplasma sp. | reverse complement strand
GACCTATATGGCAGTATCTGAATTCTTCTGAAACAGGAGCATCGCACCGCTTCCTGTTGCATATAGAATATCAAATGAATGTGACCTAACTGTGGACGATTTCTTAATTCTTTCAAAAAAATATAATGGAATTCTTAAGTTGTCCCGCAGATTCCCCTACGCCATTTTCGGCGCCATGTCCCGGAGAGGGACATCAAAATACAGCCTGCACCAGAACCATGTAGCACACGGTCCCCGCCGCAATGCTCAGCAGCGTGTTATTCTTCCACAGGTGCAGTCCCACCACCAGCAGACAGGCCAAAAACTCCGGAAGTCCGTGGGAGCCCTCCAAAAGATTCACATTGCGCAGGCAGTACACCACCAGCATCCCCATGATGGCATAGGGCAGTACACCGGACAGGTAAAGCACAAACCGGGGCGTTTTCCGTTTCCCGCCAAAAATCAGAAAGGGGAAAGCTCTCAGCGCCGCGGTGACCAGGGCGATCACCACCACCACCAAAACAGAATGCAGATCACTCATCACTCTTTCCCTCCAGCTTCTTTCTCAGTATCGTAAGCAGCGCCGTAATTGCGATCATGGACGGAATGATGAAAGAATCCGCCCCGAAAACCAGCAGACAGATCACCGAAGCTCCCACTCCAATCATGGCGCTCAGATGGTTTTTGCAGCTTCTCCACTGTTCCACAAACACCACCACAAACAGGGCTGTCATGGCAAAATCAATTCCCGAGGTGTCAAAGGCAATCAGGCTGCCAATCAGGGCCCCGAGCAGGCTGCCTGCGATCCAGTAGCACTGGTCAAACAGCGATACCAGAAAAAAATAACCTCTCTCATCTACTCCTTCCGGCACATCCCCGCTGCACACCAGAGAATAGGTCTCGTCCGTCAGGGAAAAAATCAGATAAGGTTTAGCTTTTCCTGTGTCTCGATACCGCTCAATCATGGAAACTCCGTAAAACAGATGCCTGGCATTTACCATGACGGTCATCAGGGCAGCCGAAATCAGGGAGGCTCCTCCTGCCAGAAGATCAATCGCCACATACTGCATCGAACCGGCATAGATAAAGAGACTCATAAAAAAAGCCCACCAGACTCCGTATCCGTTTGTCTCCAGCAAAATTCCAAATCCCATGCCCAGTACCAGATAGCCGGCCATGATAGGCAGAGAGCGCGTAAAGGCGTACTTTACCGCAGCGCTGCGGCTCTTCCCGCTTTTCTCCTCTGTACGTTCCATCTTTTCCAACTCCTCTCGGCACCCATTATACAGCAAACATGGAGCATTACACAAGTTTCATCGCAACAAAATATTTGATGTCAGACATAAAATATGGTATCCTTATTACTATCTGTAAGTGTATGAGGGAATTGGTTTTGAAAAGGAAATACAAAAAGAAAGAGGTACAATCTTATGAAATCAAATGAATCTGCGGAAAATTATCTGGAAACAATCCTGATCTTAAGCAAGAAGAAACCGGTAGTCCGCTCCGTGGACATTGCGGAGGAACTGGGCTTCAAAAAATCCAGCGTCAGCGTGGCTATGAAAAATCTCCGGGAGAAGGAGATGATCACCGTGCGGCCGGAAGGTTATATCTATCTGACCGAGGCCGGGCTGAAGGTGGCGGAGATGATCTATGAACGTCATCAGCTTCTGTCCGCCTGGCTGATCGCCCTGGGAGTAGATGAGCACATTGCGGTGGAGGACGCCTGCCGGATCGAGCATGTCATCAGTCCGGAGAGCTTCGAGGCCATCAAAAAACACATTTCTGTCCACACCAAACAGGAGATCGAGACTTCTGAAGAGTAAAAACAGATCCAAGCTGAAAAAAGAGCTGCCCTGAATCGCTTTACAGGACAGCTCCTTTTCATTTAAAAGAAAATCATTCCCACGCAGTGGACAACCAGGGCGGCCAGCCAGGCCACCACGCACTGCACCACCACCACACTTAGGGCCGATCTACCGCCCAGTTCTCTCCGGATGGAGGTAATAGCCGCAACGCAGGGCGTATAGAGCAGACAGAAAACCAGCAGACTGGCCGCCGCCAAAGGCGACAATGTGGCCACCAGGGCCGAGGTACTGCCAAACAGGATGGACAGAGTGGATACTACGCTCTCCTTTGCCATAAATCCGGTAATCAAAGCAGTGGAAATCCGCCAGTCTCCAAAACCTAACGGCGCAAACAGGGGAGCCAGATATCCAGCCACCACTGCCAGAATACTGTTCTGGGAATCCGTCACAATATTCAGCCGCAGATCAAAGGTCTGCAAGAACCAGATCAGAATAGTTGCCAGAAAAATAATGGTGAATGCTCTTTGAAGATAATCCTTAGCCTTTTCCCAGAGAAGCTGTCCCACATTTTTCAGGCCCGGCATCCGGTAGTTGGGCAGCTCCATCACGAAGGGAACCGCTTCGCCCCGGAACAGGGTGCCTCTCAGCAGCAGCGCCATCAAAATTCCCATCACAATGCCGCCAAAATACAGGGCAATCATCACCAAAGCCCCATAGTTGGGAAAGAATGCCGCTGTAAAGAACGCATAGATGGGCAGCTTTGCGGAGCAGCTCATAAAAGGGGTCAGCAGAATCGTCATCTTCCGGTCCCGCTCCGAGGGAAGGGTCCGGCTGGCCATCACGCCCGGAACGGTGCAGCCAAACCCGATGAGCATGGGCACAATGCTCCTTCCGGACAATCCGATTTTTCTAAGCAGCTTATCCATCACAAAGGCTACCCTTGCCATGTATCCGCTGTCTTCCAGCAGCGACAGGAAGAAAAACAGAGTCACAATGGTAGGCAGAAATCCCAACACCGTTCCAACGCCATTGAAAATCCCATCAATCACCAAGGAGTGGAGCACCTCATTTACCTGCCATGCAGTCAGCCCCGCATCCACCGCGTTGGTGAGCCAGCCAATTCCCATATCCAGCAAATTGGAGAGAATTTTTCCCACTACACCGAAGGTAAGCCAGAACACTGCGGCCATAATTCCGATAAAACAGGGAATTGCCGTATACTTTCCCGTGAGAATCCGGTCCATCTTCTGGCTGCGGATGTGCTCCTTGCTCTCCCTGGGTTTGACCACCGTCTCCCCGCAGACCTTCTCAATAAAGGTAAACCGCATATCCGCAATGGCAGCCGCCCGGTCAAGGCCCCGCTCCGCCTCCATCTGCCGGATGATGTGCTCCAGGGTCTCCCGCTCATTTTCGTCCAGCTTCAGCTGCTCCAAAATCAGTTCATCTCCCTCCGCCAGCTTGCTGGCCGCAAACCGGAGAGGAATTTTGGCCTCCTTGGCATGATCCTCAATCAGATGCATGATACCGTGAAGGCACCGGTGGACCGCGCCGCCGTGATCCCTGGAATCGCAGAAATCCTGTCTTCCCGGACGCTCCTGGTACTTTGCCACATGGAGCGCATGGGCTACCAGCTCATCAATTCCCTCATTTTTCGCCGCGGAGATGGGGATCACCGGAATCCCCAGCATCTCCTCCATCTCATTGACCCGGATGGATCCTCCATTCTCCCGCACCTCGTCCATCATATTCAGCGCCAGCACCATGGGGATGTCCAGTTCCATCAGCTGCATGGTTAAATAGAGATTCCGCTCAATGTTGGTGGCATCTACAATGTTGATGATGCCTCTGGGATGCTCCTGCAGCACATAGTTTCTGGTTACAATCTCCTCACTGGTGTAGGGGGACAAAGAATAAATGCCCGGAAGATCCGTCACCTGTGTATTCTCATGTCCCTTTATCGCTCCATCCTTCCTGTCCACCGTCACACCAGGGAAATTTCCCACATGCTGACTGGCCCCGGTGAGCTGATTGAACAGAGTGGTCTTTCCGCAGTTCTGGTTGCCTGCCAGGGCAAAAGTCAGTTTCTCATTTTCCGGCAGCGGATGTTCCGTGGCCTTCTCATGATACTTTCCTCCCTCACCCAGTCCCGGGTGAGGAATGGCCTTCCTTGTTCTGTCCTGCTCTTTCCGGGAAGTCTCCCTCTCATCTTTTATCTCAATCTTCTGAGCATCCGCCAGACGCAGGGTCAGCTCATAGCTGTGAATCCGCACCTCCACCGGATCACCCATGGGGGCATACTTTACCATGGTCACTTCGGCTCCCGGAATGATGCCCATATCTAAAAAATGCTGGCGCAGTGCGCCTTCCCCTCCCACGGAACTCACCGTGGCCGTTCTGCCGATGGGTAACTCTTTCAGTGTCATCTTCTGTATCCCTCTTTTCCGTCTTCTTGATTATTTTTTCTCATTATCTCATTACAGAAGTTAGTATAGTCTAAGTTATTTCCACGGTCAAGAACAATTTAAAGGGAACGCCCCACAGCCATAGCCGCCCGGGCGTCCCCTCTTCCACTTATATGATCTCCGTTCTGTCTTCCCGGACCACCGGGAATATTTCCTGCTATCAGTCAGACCACCTTCAGCAGCCCCCTGCACCGGTTCAGAGTCTCATAGATCTCCTGTTTCCTGGGGATGGCCAGATTGCCTGGGATGCTCCCGCCGCAGAAGGCCTCAAAGCCCTCCTTCTCGATCTTGGCCGCCAGGATCTCCACCGCTCCTCCCAGGGTCTTACTGCCGTCAAAGTAGCGCTGTTTCATCCACTTTACGATCTGTCCCAGAGCGTTGAGCTGCTCGGTGTCCACCAGCTGCTCCACCAGTCTGAGATCGATATTCTCCTTGTTGATGGAGATGCCGTCCCGACCCATGGTCTTGATCTTGATCCGGTCATCCCGGATAAAACCCTCGTCCTTCTTCACCTTTCGGACAAGGGCCGGCGCCTTGGCTGGGGGAAGCTGCTCCATCACCAGGGGATAGGCTTTCGCCTCCTCCTTGGCAAAGTCCGTAATATCCTCCGGCTGATAATTTTTCATCTGCACAATGCAGTCCGCCTTATGAAAGTAAGAGCCGCAGCTTCCGGCTACCAGGATGGTGGAGATGCCCTCCGCCTCGTACAGCTCCCTGACCCGGTCAATGAAGGGAATGATGGGCTCTGATTCCCGGTTCACCACCCGCTGCATCAATTCATCCCGGATCATAAAATTGGTGGCACTGGTATCCTCATCGATAAGAAATACCCTGGCCCCGGCCTCCATTGCCTCCACCGTATTGGCCGCCTGGGAAGTGCTTCCGCTGGCGTCCTCGGTGTAGAAGGCGGTAGTATCCCTGCCGTTTGGCAGATTTCGGATAAACATGGAGATGTCCACTTTCTGGATGCTGCGTCCGTCCTCCGCCCGCAGCTTCATGGCTGTCTCATCCGTGATCACAAACTCCCGGCCGTCCCCGGCGATGTGGTTGTACACTCCCAGCTCCAACGCCTTTAACAGGGTAGACTTTCCATGATAGCCGCCGCCCACGATCAGGGTCACGCCCTTTTTAATCCCCATTCCCCGGATCGGCCCGTGATGGGGAAGATCCAGTTCCACCTCCATAGAAGCAGGGGACCGGAAGGCCACCGCATCCTTCATGGGCAGCATGGAAACCCCGGATTTTCTGGGCAAAATGGCACCGTTGGCCACAAAGGCCGCCAGCCCCCTCCTGGGGAGCTCCTCCCTAATATAGTGCTGGTCTTCCGCCAGATTGGCGGTCTTTTCCAGTTCTTCCCGCCGATAGGCTCTGGCAAACAGGGTCTGACGCACACACACCGGGAGGAAATCAAAGAGGATCTTCTCCAGTTCCCTGGCATTGATGGTTCTGCCATTGGCGGGGAAACCCACCTCCATGCGGATGGTCACATTTCCGTTCTCCGGCTCAATGACGCAGGCACTCCGGTTCAGGATCTCCTGCCCCGGCTGGCTGATCCCCAAAAGCCCGCTCTTGCCGGATCCCTTAGCCTGAAAGGAGTACTCCCGGATGGTCTTTGCCATCCTCCGCAGAATATGATCCTGAAGGGCTACCCGTTTCCAGGGCAGGTCGTAGAGCTTTTGGTCAAAGCCGGCCAGATTTCCCGGCACCAGCAGACGCACCTTGGAGGGCGCCGCAAAAGGATCTCCCTGCACATGGTCGATGGCCAGCACATACTGGTCAAACTGGTAGCTTCCTCTCGTGTCCTTGTAGGCGGGATAGCTTTTATGGTCAATCTGTTTCAGTAAGCTGCGCAAATCTGTGGATGATTTCATCTGTCATTTCCCTTTCATTATTTTAGAGAAACGCTGGTTAATGCGTTTCTTTATCCCCGTTTTTCCTGCCGCGGGGCCTACGGTTCCGTAAACAGCGGGGTAGAATAGTATCGGTCTCCGCTGTCGGGAAGGAGCGCCACAATGGTCTTTCCCTGATTTTCAGGGCGTTTTGCCAGGCGCAGAGCCGCCTGCAGAGCTGCTCCCGAGGTGATTCCCACCAGGATTCCCTCCTTTTTGGCGATCAGCTTGGCACCCTGAATGGCCTCCTCATCCTCCACGGTGATGATCTCATCCCAGATGGAGGTATTCAGCACATCGGGCACAAACCCCGCTCCGATCCCCTGAAGCATATGGGGGCCCGGCTTTCCTCCTGAGAGCACCGGGGAGCCGGCGGGCTCCATGGCCACGATCTTGATCTTGGGATTCTGGGATTTCAGGTACTCTCCCACACCGGTCAGCGTACCTCCCGTTCCTACGCCGGCCACAAAGATGTCCACCTTTCCCTCCGTGTCCCGCCAGATTTCAGGTCCTGTGGTTTTTCTGTGGGCATCCGGATTGGCCGGATTGTCAAACTGGCCGGCCACAAACCCTCCCGGGATCTCCTGTGCCAGCTCATTTGCCTTCTCAATGGCTCCCGCCATCCCTTTTGCCCCTTCCGTCAGCACAATCTCCGCGCCGTAAGCCTTCAGAATATTCCGCCGCTCCACGCTCATGGTCTCGGGCATGGTGAGAATCAGCCGGTATCCTCTGGCCGCCGCGATGGAGGCCAGACCGATGCCTGTATTTCCGGAGGTGGGCTCAATGATCACTGACCCCTCCTTTAAAATTCCTCTCGCTTCGGCATCCTCGATCATGGATTTCGCCACCCGGTCCTTCACGCTGCCGGCGGGATTCAGATACTCCAGCTTCGCCAGCACTGTAGCCGAAAGACCCAGCTCCTTTTCAATATTCACAAACTCCACCAACGGAGTGTTTCCAATCAGTTCCAGGGTTCCTTTCCAAATCTTCCCCATCTTCTGCGCCTCCATGCACATTATTTTTTCAGGGCTCCGATGATGGCATCGGCCGCCTCCTCATAACTAAGAAGTGCGGTGTTCAGGCACATGTCGTAATTGCGCATATTTCCCCACTCCTTTTTCGTATAATAGTGGTAATAGCTCTTTCTCTGGGCGTCCTTCTTATGGATGTAATTGTCCACTCCTTTTCCGGCAATGCCGTCTACATTGGCGATACGCTTTTTCTTCTTCTCCATGTCGGTTCCGTAAATAAACACGCTCAAAACGGGAGTCACATCTTTTAAGATTTCATCCGCGCATCTTCCCAGGAAAATACAGGGGCGCTCCGCCACCAGGCGCTTCATCACCTGAGCCTGAGCCGTATAGATACGATAGGGCGCTTCCATCTTCTCATAATTGTAATTGCTGGAATAGTTGGCTGCCATGGCAATGTTGTACAGCAGGCTGCCCACTCCCTTCTCATCATAGTCCTTCATCACGCCCAGATTGATCCCGAATCTCTCACTGGCCA
>DBFBJF010000147.1:0-6515 GCA_048203265.1 Candidatus Merdiplasma sp. | reverse complement strand
AGCGCAGCCGCCACAGACGGATTGTGATGTTTCTGCGCTTTGCCCTCATTCTTTTGTTCCTGTTTCTCTGGGAGGCGGCAGCCGATTTAAACTGGATCGATGCTTTTATCTTTTCCAGCCCTTCCAGGGTAGCAAAGACCGTTGCAAATATGGGAACAGACGGAAGTATCTTTTACCACACCGGCATCACTCTGCTGGAAACTCTGGCCAGCTTCTCCCTCACCGTAGTTCTGGGACTTCTGGCCGCCATTCTGCTGTGGTGGAGCAAATCCGTGTCTGAGGTACTGGAACCCTACCTGGTCATCTTAAACAGTCTGCCCAAATCGGCCCTGGCGCCGCTGCTGATTGTATGGCTGGGCGCCAACATGCGCACCATCATCGTAGCTGGAATCTCCGTAGCAATTTTCGGCATGATTCTGAATCTCTACACCGGCTTTCAGGAGACTGATCCGGAAAAGATCAAGCTGATCTATACCCTCCGGGGCAGCCGGAAGGATGTCCTGTTTAAAATTGTGCTGCCCGGAACCATCCCGCTGTTTATCAGTATTCTGAAGGTGAATATCGGCCTCTGCCTGGTGGGGGTCATCATCGGGGAGTTCATTGGCTCCCGCATGGGACTGGGCTATCTGATCATTTACGGCAGTCAGACCTTCCAGCTGAATCTGGTGATTACCGGCATTGTGATTCTCTGTATCATTGCTCTGCTGCTGTATCTGCTGCTGAGTCTTGCGGAGCGAAAATATCTGCGCCGGCTCTCAGCCGGCCGGTAAAACAGCATCCAGAAAAATGCGGGCTGCCGCAGATTTGCGGCAGCCCAAAGCAGTTCCCTATTTTTTCCCCGTATGTCCGAAGCCGCCTGCTCCCCGCTCCGTCTCATCCAGTTCATCTGCCACCTGGAAGGAGACTGCCAGAAACGGCAGAATGACCAGTTGGGCGATCCGCTCCCCATCTCCGATCTTCTGGGGCTGATCCGTGTCATTGTGGAGGGCCACCTTAATCTCTCCCCGGTAGTCCGCGTCCACCACGCCCACACAGTTGGCCGGGCGCAGTCCCTGCTTGGATGCCAGTCCGCTCCTGGCGAAAATCCCGCCGAAATATCCTTCCGGAATGGCGGCCGCCAGCCCCGTTCCCACCATGGCAGTGCTGTGGGGCGCAATCACAAGTTCTTCCGCATCCAGGCAGGCGTACAGATCATATCCTGCCGCCTTTGCGGATCCGCTGGAGGGCACTGTGGCCTTCCCGTTTAATTTTTTTATTCTGATTTCCATCATATTCTCTTCCTTTCCGGCTCTCCGGCCTCAAGCAATCGGCTTCCAACTTAAAACAATTTCTTCCTGGTATAACTGGTCAAACAGGTGTCAGGCCAGAACAAACTGGCTGTTATACAGCTGCGCATAGAAACCGTTCTTTTTCATCAGGGTTTCATGATTTCCCTGCTCAATAATTTTCCCATCCCGCATCACCAAAATTACGTCCGCCTCCCGGATCGTGGAGAGACGATGGGCCACAATAAAGCTGGTGCGTCCCTGCATCATGGTGGCAAAGGCCTGCTGGATACGAATCTCTGTCCTGGTATCAATGGAGGAGGTTGCCTCATCCAAAATCAGCATAGGTGGAAGACACAGCATCACTCTGGTAATACACAGCAGCTGTTTCTGTCCCTGGGAAAGCCCTCCTCCGTCCTCCGAGATCACCGTATCGTATCCCTGGGGAAGGCGTTTGATAAAGCTGTGGGCGTGGGACGCTTTTGCTGCAGCCTCGATCTCCTCCTGGGTGGCATCCGGCTTGCCCATGACAATATTCTCCCGAATGGTTCCGGACTTCAGCCAGGTTTCCTGGAGCACCATCCCGTAGCTGGCCCTCAGAGAATGGCGGGTCAGATGGCGCAGGTCCTGTCCGGAAACCCGGATAGCCCCCTCCTTCACATCATAAAAACGCATAAGAAGATTGATCATGGTGGACTTTCCGCAGCCCGTTGGCCCCACAATAGCAACCCGCTCTCCCGGTTTCACCTCCAGGTTAAAGTCCTCGATCAGCTTCTGCTGGGGTGTATAAGAAAACCACACGTGATCCACACTGACACTCCCATCGGGATTCGTCAGCTCCAAAGCATCCTGATCCTCCGGTACTTCGGGAGTCTCATCAATCAGCTCCAGCACTCTGGCGGCACAGGCCAGGGCGTTCTGCAGTTCCGTCACCACGCCGGAAATCTCATTGAAGGGCTTCGTATACTGGTTCGCATAGCTGAGAAAGGACACCAGCTGTCCCACTGAGATCCCGCCGCCGATGGCGGTCACTGCGCCGAAAATTCCCACTGCCGCATACACCAGTGAGTTTACGAATCTGGTACAGGGATTGGTCAGGGAAGAATAAAAGGTGGCCTTCAGGGAGCAGTCCTGAAGCCTGCCGTTGATCTCGTCAAACCGCTTTTGGGATTCCTCCTCATAGCCGAAGGCCCGCACCACCTTCTGATTGCCGATCATCTCATCAATCAGAGCTGTCTGCTCTCCCCTTGTCTCAGACTGCTTTTTAAACATACTGTAGGTGCGGGTGGCAATAAACCCGGCCACCACAAAGGACAGGGGTGTCAGCACAATCACCACTACGGTAATCAGCGGGCTGATGGAAAACATAAAAACCAGCGTGCCCAGAATGGTCAACACACCGCTAAACAGCTGGGTAAAGCCCATCAGCAAACCCTCGGAAAACTGATCCACATCGGCAATCACCCGGCTCACCACTTCACCGTAGGGATGGCTGTCGATGTATCCGAAGGGAAGTATCTGAATCTTGTGGAAGGCATCCTGGCGCATATCGCGAATCACATTGTAGCTGATCTTATTGTTGCAAAGGTTCATCAGCCATTGGGCCACTGCCGTCACCAGGGTCAGAACTCCCATCTTCACCAGAATTTCCATAACTGCGGTAAAGTTTACCTGTCCCGGTCCCAGCACCTGGTCCACTGCCTCTCCTATCAGGATAGGATTGTAGAGAGTCAGCGCCACGGAAACTGCGGCGCACAACACCGACAGGATCAGGTAAATCCTATAATGGCGGATATAATTCAATACTTTTTTGATGGTGGAAAGCTGGCCGGCTGCCGGTGATTTTCCGGACTGCATTCCTTTTTTTCCGTTTTTACGCTTCATTGGCTGCACCTCCCTTCGGGAACTGGGAATAATAAATCTCCTGGTAAACAGGACAGTTCTTAAGCAGCTCCGCATGAGTACCGATACCCACCGCCTCACCGTCCTCCAGCACAATGATCTGATCCGCATACTGGATGGAGGAGGCCCGCTGAGATACGATAAACACCGTGGGAGAATGATCCATGCCCCGGATGGCCGTCCGCAGCTTGGCGTCTGTGGCAAAGTCCAGGGCCGAGGCGCTGTCATCCAGAATCAGGATCTCCGGCTCTCCCACCAGAGCTCTGGCAATAGTCAGCCGCTGACGCTGCCCACCGGACAGATTTTTTCCTCCCTGTTCCAGCAAAGTCTGAATCCCTTGGGGCTTTGTCATCACAAATTCCTTTGCCTGGGAAATTTCCAGCGCCCGGTCCATCTCCTCCGCGGTGGCGTCCCGCTTTCCCCAGCGCAGATTATCCTCGATGGTCCCCGCAAAAAGCACCGCCTTCTGGGGCACCACTCCGATCATGCCGCACAGAGCCTCCCTGCTGTACTCCCTGATTGGCCGGCCCTTCAGCAGGATCCGGCCGCTGGTGGCATCGTAAAACCTGGCGATCAGATTCACCAGAGAAGTCTTTCCCGATCCGGTGCCTCCGATGATTCCCACCGTATCTCCCGCCTGAACAGAAAAATCAAGATTGCTGAGAGACTCGGCTCCTGCATTTTTATATTGAAGGGATACATGGTCAAACTCCAGCAGCGGCGTCTCCGGGGATTCGCCCGCTGACTCCGCTTCTGCTCCGTCACACCCTCTGTCCCCATATTCCATGCCCGGCTCTATCTCAAAAATCCCCTGAATCCGGTTGCCGCAGGCCACCGCCTTGGTAATGGAGATAATCAGGTTGGCCATCTTAATCAGCTCAACCAAAATCTGGGACATATAGTTCACCAGAGCAGTCAGCTCTCCCTGGGTAATGGAACCCGCATCCACCTGAATGGCGCCGCTGTAAATGAGAGCAATGATGCCTCCATTAACGATCACATAGGTCACCGGATTCATCAGGCCGGACACCTTTCCCGCAAAAAGCTGTACCTTGTTGAGTGCCTCCGTGCTCTCCCGATAGCTCTCGATCTCCGACTCCTGCTTGTTGAAAGCCCGGATCACCCTGGCCCCCGTCAGGTTTTCTCTGGTGCTGCCCAGCACCTTATCCAAACGGTTCTGCACCTTCCGGTACATGGGAATATTAAACAGCATGATGCCAAATACCACCACGCACAGCAGCGGAATGATCACCACGAACACCAGAGCCGCCTTCACATTTACCGTAAAAGCCATCACCATGGCGCCAAACACTACGAAGGGGGAGCGCAGAAGCAGACGCAGCGTCAGATTCACACCGTTCTGCACCTGATTCATATCACTGGTCATCCGGGTCACCATGGCCGCGGTCCCCAACGTATCCATCTCTGTGTAAGAAAGGCTCTGGATATGGCGAAACAGCTCACTCTTCACCTTCGTGGCAAAGCCCACCGCCGCTTTCGCGGAAAAATACTGGGCGGTAACCGAACATACCAGCCCGATCACTCCCAGCAATACCAGTACCACTCCCATCCGGTAAATATAGCCATGGTCTCCGTCTCCGATCCCATGATCGATGATAGCCGCCACCACCAGAGGGACAAACAGTTCAAAGGAGGCTTCCAGCATCTTAAACAGAGGTGCCAGAATGCACTCCTTCGTATAGGTTTTCATATAAATCAGTAATTTCCGCAATGGTTTTCCTCCCGGAGTTTCTATAGATAAATTGTTCCTTTCATTCGGAACGAAGTTCCTGTGAATGAAAAAACGGCAAGGGAACCTTCCCCTCACCGCTTTTACACAGGCTTATTATAAGCGCTGCACCGTTTAAAGTCAACCCGGGATTTGTGTGCCGCGGCGATTGCAATCATGATTTAAACCGCTCTCCGAGCTCCGGTGCTGCATCTTTTTGTGATCATTCTTCCTATTATTTATTGAAATAACTTTGCAAGGACGGGAACAATCTCTTTTATCTCTGTCCTGGTCGTGTTCAGGCAAAGATCATAGTTTAATTTATTCGCCCAGGCATTTCCCGTGTAAAATTCATAGTACTGTGCCCTTTTCTTATCCACGCCTATAATTTTCTGTTTCAGTTCCCGGTCCGTCAGCTTCTCATCGCTGGGCGCCGTCTCCCGGCAGCGGCGCATCTTGCTCTCCATATCCGCATAAATGAAAATACGGAAGGGCTTCTGCTTCCGCAGAATATAATCCGCACATCTCCCCACGATGATGCAGTCGGATTTCTCCGCCAGCTCCCGAATGATACGGCTTTGTTCCTGGTAAATGGAAAGACTCTGCTCAAACATGGGATTTGCCACGGGATAAAAACTCCTTCCGATATGAATCGGGTAGGACGCAATAGGACGCCTCTCCATAATATTCCGGATATACTCCTCCGAAAAGGAAGTTCGCTGGGCAATCTCCGCAATAATCTCCTGGTCATAGTATGCAATCCCCAGCTCCTCCGACAGTCTCCTGCCAAACTCTCTTCCGCCGCTTCCAAATTCACGGCTGATTGTGATGATTCTGCTCATAGTCCATCCCCTCCTTGCAGCTGCTGCACATACCTGCTCTCCGCTTTCATTATACCAGAACGGAATCCAATGAACTACTGCTTTATGACTATTTCTCTGTTTTTTTCCTCTAATGTCCCAACGGCTTCTCTGCCAGCAGATCATGCTCCTTGCACAAATCCGCATAGATCAGTCTGCACATCACAATTCCCATGGGAATCAGGGCCAGCCAGATAGCCTTTTCCTGAAGCGCCCCGCAGGTGAGGGTGAGCACCCCGCAGCCAAAGGCGAAGACAAACAACATTCCAAGGTGGAGAAATCCCCGATGCAGTGCGGAATAATCCTTCTTTCTCACTGCCTTGGCGCAGGCGATTCCCACCTGCCTGAGATGATTGGTACAGAAGGTGGTTGCCATGGGCACACCTTCCGCCTGGCGAAAAGTATTATACTGCATGGATGCGATAAAATTGATGATCACCTGCACCACATGATCCGGTACACTCAGGGGCACAAAGCCGATGAAAAACAGCACAGCCGTCTCAAAGATGATCAAATAGGTATCCCACCGCAGAAATCCAAACCGCTTCACCGGTGTGGGCAGCATCTCAGACAAAAAAGCCCCCAGGAAATAGGCGGAAATGGGGATCAGATAGTACAGTCCTTCCCGTATTTCCCCCTTTCCCAGGGTGATACCCATGATAACAATGTTGGCTGTCTGAGCATTGCAGAACACACCGCCCCGCATCACATAGGTATATGCCCCCATCATGCCGGCACTGAGCATCAGCAGGGCGTAGA
>DBFBJF010000146.1:0-2500 GCA_048203265.1 Candidatus Merdiplasma sp. | reverse complement strand
AAGACACTGTTTTTCAGCAGCTGCTGGGTGATGGTGCTGGCGCCCTCGGTAAAGTTGCCGCCGGAGCTGATGCCGATCCAGGCCGCCCGCAAAATACCCTTGGGGTCAATGCCATGGTGCTGATAGAACCGCTCGTCCTCTATGGCCACCACCGCGTGCTGCAGGTCCACAGGGATTCGGTCCAGAGTGACCAGATCCCGGTTGGATTCGGGGAGCGTCAGCTTCTGAACCCGCTGCCCCTCCTGGTTATAAATATAAGTAGCCGCCTCTGTGGGAGAAATGGCCACGTTGGAAATGTCCGGCGCGTCGGCAATGATTCTGCGCACTGCGGTATATCCGAATATCCCCCCTGCCACGAGCAGGATCAGGAAGGCCAGCAGGATCACACGGACAATGGTGAACCCCACTTTTTTCTTTATTTTCCTTGCCTTCCCGGGGGCAATTTTTTTTGAAACACTTGATTTTCCGAAATTCATCTGTTACCCTCCAGGTGGTTGACTCGCTGTGACTTCTATTGTATAACTAAATTATTGAAAAAGTATAGGGGTTGATTCTTAATTTTTTTTGAAGCTGAAGGGGATTTTTCATGAAGCCGATCAAAATTGTGTATGAGGGCGGCCAGGCGGAGATTGTGGAAAAGAAGTCCCGGTTTATCGCCACCGTGAAGCCGGTGAACTCCCAGGAAGAGGCGCTGGACTTTATTGCCGCATTAAAGAAGAAATACTGGGATGCTACCCACAACTGCTCCGCTTTTGTGGTTGGGGAGAACCAGGAACTGCAGAGGTGCAGTGATGACGGGGAGCCCCAGGGAACCGCGGGCCGGCCCATGCTGGATGTGCTTTTGGGCGAGGAGATCCACAACACAGCAGTTGTGGTGACCCGCTATTTCGGAGGTACCCTGCTTGGCACCGGCGGCCTGGTGCGGGCCTACTCCAAATCCGTGCAGGAGGGCTTAAAATGCAGCCGGATTGTGGAAAAGCGTCAAGGCTTTCTGGTAAGGATGAGAACAGATTACAGCGGGATCGGCAAGATCCAGTATCTTCTGGGACAGCGGGGGCTGCATATCACGGATTCTTCCTACACCGATGTGGTGGAGGTGGAGACGCTGGTGGATCAGGAGGGCCGAAAGGAGCTGAAGGAGGCAGTGACTGAAGGAACCAGCGGGCAGACCGCCTTTTTAAAGGAGGATCCGGTCTGCTTTGCGTTTCTGGATGGAGAACCCATTTTTTTTGGCTCATAGGAAACCCGCCGCGGGAGAAGATGCCTGCAAGGCAGGATTCTATTTGAGAGGGAAGGTTAGAAGAGGAGATTATGACGAAGGATATTCTGGTAAGCATTCGGGGGCTGCAGTCGATGGGTGAGGACCAAAGTGAGGATTTGGAGGTTATCATACCGGGCAGCTATTATAAAAAAGGCGATAAGCACTACATTAAATATGATGAGGTGACCGAAGGAATGGAGGGCACCACCAGCAACCTGATTAAGCTGCAGGAAAACTGCATGGAGGTGACCAAGAGAGGGCTGACCAATACCCACATGGTGTTCGAGGAGCAGAAGAAAAACATGACCTATTATGATACGCCCTTCGGAAATCTGCTGGTGGGAATTGCCGCCACCAACGTGTCCATGAAGGAGTCGGAGGAGCAGATCGATGTGAAGGTAAATTATGCTCTGGAGATTAATTATGAGCATCTGGCGGACTGTACCATTGATGTAAAAGTGCGCTCCAGGGACGGAGGGCAGCTGCACATCGGAGGATGAAACGGCAAGAGAGAAACAGTGGAGGCTGTCATGGAAGAGAGAAATTTGCCGGTGGCTGTGTTTGACTCCGGTGTGGGAGGCGTCAGTGTGCTGCGGGAAATGGTGAGGCTGATGCCCCGGGAAGACTTTTTTTATTTTGGAGATTCCATTCATGCGCCCTATGGGACAAAGGATCCGGAGGAAATCCGGAAACTGACCCTGGAAAATGTGGGCCGCATGGCGGCCAGGGGGATCAAGGGAATTGTGGTGGCCTGCAATACCGCCACCAGCGCGGCTATCGGCGCGCTGCGGGAGCGTTATACCCGGATCCCTGTGGTGGGCATTGAGCCTGCCCTGAAACCCGCGGTGATGGAGAAGAAGGATGCCAAAGTGCTGGTGATGGCTACACCCATGACTGTCCATGCCAGCAAGTTTACGTCCCTGATGGCCCGGTTTGAGGGGCAGGCCACCATGATTCCGCTGGGGTGCCCCGGGCTGATGGAATTTGTGGAGGCTGGAAAGCTGGAGGGAGAGGAACTGGAGCGATATTTGAAAAAGCTGCTGTATCCCTATCTGTCCGGCGGCATCGATGCGGTGGTGCTGGGATGCACCCATTATCCCTTTTTGCGCCGGGAGATTCAGAAGGTGATGGGGCCCAACGTGCATATTTTGGACGGCAGTGAGGGAACTGCCAGGGAGCTGCGGCGCAGACTGACCCAGATGGTGATTGACCAGACGCCCAAATTGATGCGGCGCTCCA
>DBFBJF010000145.1:0-5577 GCA_048203265.1 Candidatus Merdiplasma sp. | reverse complement strand
GATCCTTGATAAGGAAGGAAATGTAGTGGAAGAATGGGATTCCACAGGGGAAGCCCATGAGGTGACCGGCCTTAAGACCGGAGAGACCTACACGCTGCGGGAGACAGTAGCGCCGGATGGTTATACCATAACAAGCGATACAACCTTCGTCCTGAAGGAAGACGGAAGCATCGATACGGACAAAACGACAACGACAGTGAGCGAGGAAGGTGTGCTTCTGGTTGAGGATCAGAGATTCGAAGGTTCCGTAAGGCTCACGAAGACCAACGAAACAGGAACCGTTCTTGCAGGAGCTCAGTTCCAGTTGTTTGCGGAACAGGAGGACGGCACCTATGCGGTTTACTCCTCAGCAGTCAGTGTGAACGGCCTGTATGAGACGGATGAGAATGGAGTGCTGGAGGTAACCAACCTTCCGGAAGGAAATTACTACTTCGTGGAGACCAGAGCACCGAAGGGATACGTGATCACCACAGATGACCAGGGACAGCCTGTAAGGTACCATTTCAGTGTGGCACCGGGAGAGGAAACCGCTGCGGTGGAACTGACCGTTACCAACGAGAGCGGAACGGAAGGCTCCATCTCTGTGACAAAACGAACCACAATGTTTGATGGAGATATCGTGGATGTGGCTATGAAAGACGCCATCTTCTATGTAGGTATCTTTACAGACTCGGAGGGTACACAGCCCTATGGAACAGATTATGTGAAGGAAATTCACATGAGCGGCCAGAGCGTATCAGAAACGGTAGTATTCAGCGGCCTGGAAACGGGAACCTACTATATCCTGGAGACAGACGCCCAGGGAAATCCCATTCCGCTGGATACACTGCAGACGGACGGTGACAAATCCTTCACCTGCATGGTGGATGGAGACGGCACCAACGCAGTGGAACTGGATCTGTCGGCTGACGCGGTGGAAGGGGCAGTGAACCTGAATAACCTGTACTACCAGCTTCCTGATGGATATTATATGGAGGGTCAGATCAGCATTACCAAGAGTGTACTGGTAGGAGGAGAAAACGGCATTGTGGATGATGTGTTCTATGCCGGTATCTTTACTGAGGATGGAACCCTTGTGAGAGTGGTAGAACTGACTCAGAACGGAACAGTAACTGTGCCCGTATCGCTGGGTGGCGAAAATGGAACGGATCCCATCACGTATTATGTGAGAGAGACCGATGCCAACGGAACACCTGTAAACTATGAAACCTTTGCTTACAGTGTATCAGGAGAGGGATCTGTGGCATTGGATGTGGATCATACCAGCGCTTCTATCACGATCACAAATGAGTTGATTGAGGTGGAAGAGGAGACAGAGATCACGACAGAGATCACTACGAGCGAGAAGACCGACACAACGGAAAAGACTACGGCGTCAAACAGTGTGAAGACCGGTGACAATACACCGATCGGAATGTACCTGATGCTGTTGGCGGCATCAGCAGCCGTAATTGCCGGACTGATCTTCAGAAGACGCAGAAGAAATAATGCGTAGCAAAAAATAAAGCCATTAGAGAAAAGAAGCAGGGCTGCCGCACCAGATAAAGGAGCGGCAGCCCCATTTTCGCTAAGAAACGTTTTGCGCACAAAGCAAAGGCGCAAGCGGCAGCAGTTTTTAAACTGAAAATTGAATAAAAAATCATAGAAAATACCTTCAATGAAAGAGTTCACGAAATAACAGGATTGCTATAATAAAAACATAAGATGAGAGCAAAAGATTCCCTGCGCAGATGTGACAGGAATGAGGGGCAGGGGTACAGATAATATGGAGGTAAGTTATGAGAAATAAGAAAAATTGGAAGAAGATCGCAGCAATCCTGATGACAACGGCTTTCCTGTTCCAGGGAACCGTAGCCATAGCCGCGGAGGAGCAGCAGGAGACCGTGACGGTGGAGACACAGGCACAGGCGGCACCGCCTGAGACAGAAGCCCCCCAGACGGAAGCACCAGCCACAGAAGCGCCTGCGACCGAGGCTCCTGTGACGGAAGCGCCTGCGACCGAGGCTCCTGTGACAGAAGCGCCTGCGACCGAGGCTCCTGCGACGGAAGCACCTGCGACCGAAGCTCCCACGACGGAAGCACCAGCCACAGAAGCACCTGCGACCGAAGCTCCCGCGACGGAAGCACCGGCCACAGAGATTCCTGTGACGGAGGCACCTGTAACGGAAACGCCGGTTACAGAGGTTCCTGATACGGAAGTGCCGGCTACAGAGGTTCCCGACACGGAAGCACCTGAGGAGACTTTGCCGGAAGAAACAGAAACTGAGGCTCCTGTCGAGGAGACGGAAACGGAGAGCGAAACGGAAGAGATTACTTACAAGACGAGTTTCCGTTTTGAAAATGGGGAGGTGCTGATCACCGCAAACGCCTCAGAGGCGGCACAGCTTCCGGAAAATACCGAGATGCGTGTGGAGAAGCTTCAGCCTGGTACCCAGGCGTATGAGGCAGCCAAGGCAGCTGTGGAAGCGCAAACCGGAGCGAAGGAGAGTGCCGAGTACCTGTTCTATGATGTAAACTTTTTTGTGGATGGACAGAAAGTAAGTTTTGCGGATGGAACGGTAACCATTCAGATACAGTTCAAGACGGAGCAGAAGAACAGTAGCATGGAAAGCCAGACCGTGATGCATATCGATGAGAATTCTCAGGTGAAGGATGTGACGGCTCCCGCAGCGGAGGGAAGCAACCTGAGTTCCGTGAACTTCGCACTGTAACAATATAGTAAAGACGATACAGAAGACAGAGGAGAAACAGAGAGTCTCAGTCAAAGGTTCGATGAGATTTGGTATGCTCTCTTTCGTGTGGACAGTTATAAAATAACAGGACTGTCCGCTTGAAAGGGAGCATATTTTACGTCAAAAAGGGCAGAGAATAGCTTAGCCATATTCTTAGATACCGATTGAATTGAAATCAATCTGCAGATCATCATAGATCCCGGCTTTGACAGCCTCAGAAAAAGTATATTCTGCAGTATCGTCAGACTCAAAAGAATAAACCATGATTCTGTTCTTTTCAGGATCAACAATCCAGTATTCACGTACACCGGCAGTACGGTATTTGAACAATTTAGTGTAGTAGTCCATTCGCCTGCTGCCCGGGGAAACGATCTCAATGATCCAGTCCGGCGCACCTGTGCAGCCCTTGTCTGTGAGTAGGTCAGGATTGCATATAACGCTTATATCCGGCTCGACATAGTTTTTATCATCTGCACTCAGAAATACAGCAAATGGGGCAATATCGACCTCGCAGGAGCCGCCTTTCTTGTCGATGTAGTCAGCAATCTTGCGGCTGAGAGATAGAAGTATTTGCTGATGTTTACGTGTAGGCGGTGCCATCATATACATTTGGCCGTCGATCAGCTCTGCTCGTTGTCCGTCCGACAGGGCATAGATATCTTCAATGGTATACTCTTTGTTTTGCGGCAGTAATGGCATAGTAACACATCCTTTCTTGAAAATAAGATTGTTATTTGGCAATTTCCCCGCGCGTACTGCCAATGCCCATAATCAATGAGGCTTCCTTTCTGATTTGATTATAACGACAAATAGGTTATAAATCAACCTATTACACTATTCGATTCGGAATGCGGAATGGTTGTTTCCTACAGGGTGTGCTACGATAAATGCAGAGGAAACCCTGTAGGAAAGTCAGATAAAAGGAAACGAAATGGAATTTATCATAATGAACTCTGAAATTTAGCTAAGGGGCTGCTGCACTGATTTTTTGTGCGGCAGCCCCTATGGTCTGACTTTATACATGACAGAAGAACACAGGATTCCTTTATCCCTTCACGCTCCCCGCCGCCACGCCGGAGACAATGTAGCGGGAGAGGAGCAGATAGACCACCACCACCGGGAGGATGGCGAATACGATGGCCACGTACACTTGTCCCATATCAAACTTCAGAAAGTCCGCGCTGCGAAGCTGGGCGATCAGGATGGGGAGCGTTTTCTTCTTGTCATCGTGAAGGATCAGAGCCGGAGTGAAATAGTTATTCCAGCTGCTGACAAAGGTGAAAATCATCTGAACCGCAAAGGCTGGCTTCATAAGAGGAAGTACAATGTGGTTGAAGGTATGGAATTCGCCGGAACCGTCAATTCGGGCGGCCTCCACCAGCGACAGGGAAAGATTGCTCTCCATATACTGTTTGATAAAGTAGAAGGTGACAGGCGCCGCGATGGTGGGCACAATCAGCGGGATAAAGGAGTCCTCCAGCTTCAGGTCGGCCACCAGCTGGATGAAGCCCAGAGCAGTTACCTGGGTGGGAATCATCATGACCATCAGGATGAAGGTAAAGATGGCCTTTCTGCCCTTAAAATGGTAGGCGTGGATGGCATAGGCGGTCATGGTGGAAAAATAAGTGCTCAAAAGTGCGCTCAATCCCGCTACAATAACACTGTTGACCATACCTCTCACAATGGGAAGCGTTCCTTTCAGCAGGTTTTGCCAGTTTTCAATCAAATGGGTGCTGGGCATAGGGTCAAAACCCTTGGACAGCTCGCCGTTTGACCTGGTGGCATTGATAATCAAAATGTAGAACCAGAACAGACAGAGGAATACAGTGGCGATCAGTACGAGGTAGGCCGTCAGCCGGCGCAGCCGGATGTTCATTCCCTTGGATTTCTTTTCGTTGTTCATCAGCTTATCCTCCTTATTTTGCCTTGGCTTGGGTGGCACGGAATACCAGCAGACTTAAGGCCCCTGTAATGAGAAACATAAGCACAGATAGGGCGCCTGCCATACCGTAGTTTTTGCTGTACAGGTGCTTGTTCAGGAACATAACCAGGGTCATGGTGGAACGCATGGGGTCTCCCGTAGAGTTAGTAAGCACCTGGGGAACGTCAAACATTTGGAGGCCGCCGATCAGGGAGGTGATAATCACGTAGATCAGGATGGGTTTCAATAGAGGCAGAGTCACTTTGAAGAAGATTTGGGTGGAGGTGGCACCGTCCACCTGAGCTGCCTCGAACAGGGAGGTGTCAATGCCCAGCATACCGGCCAGCAGCAGTATAGTAGTGTTTCCGAACCACATCAGGAAGTTCATGAAAGCTACCAGAGTTCTGGCACTCCATTTAATGGACAGAAACCGAAATGGCTGATCCAGGATTCCCAGGTTCATCAGAATGGAATTAATGGGACCGCTGTCAGAAAAAAGGGTGAAAAACAGCATGGCGAAGGAAGCAGCCATGATCAGGTTGGGCAGATAAATGACGGTTTTGAAAAAGTTTACCCCTTTAAGCCTGAGCTGGGGATCTGAGAACCAGGCAGCCAGAAGCAGTGACAAAAGGATCTGAGGAACAAAACCCATAACCCACATAATCATAGTGTTCTTGAAATAGATCCACAGATCGCCGCTGGACAGAAGATTGGCGTAATTTTCCAATCCGATAAAATTGGGACCAATCTGTGTCAGTCCGGCACGGTAATTCTCAAAGAAGCTGTTATAAATGGTTCTTGCCAGCGGAATTAATTGAAATACAACATAAACGGCGACGAAGGGGATCAGAAATATGTAGCCCCACTTGTTGTAGCTGACAGCTTTTTTGTTGTTTCGTTTCATGTGGTGACGCCTCCTTAGAC
>DBFBJF010000144.1:0-17221 GCA_048203265.1 Candidatus Merdiplasma sp. | reverse complement strand
GCTTAATGGCCTCCAGCAGCGTGTCCTTGCTGATATTTTTCTCTTTTTCAAGAATATTTAACGCCTCGAACAATTCGTTGTTCATTTTCCTACTTCCTCCTTAAAAATCAAACGCGAGACGGACAAGGGCAATGTTATCTCTCGCAAATTCCATAATCTCATGATCCTCCAGCTCCACCACCAGCCTGTTTTTGTCGAACTCCTTCAGGATGCCGGTGAATTCCCTCTCGTGGTCGATGGGACGGAAGGTTTTGATCTCGATCTCTTCCCCGATGCTTCTGGCAAAATCCTTGTCTTTTTTCAGAGGTCTGCCAAGTCCCGGAGAACTGACTTCCAGAATATAGGCGTCATCAATAAAGTCATGCTCATCCAGCAGATCACTGAGACGCCGGCTCACCACTTCACAGTCATCCACCGTAATCCCCCCGGGCTTATCAATGTAGGCCCTCAGATACCAGTTACTCCCCTCCTTCACATACTCCACGTCCACCAGATCAAACTGGTATTCGTTCACGATGGGCAGCAGCAGTTCTTCCGTCTTCTGCTCATAGGTTTCCCTTTTGCTCATTTACATTCCTCCGTTTTCTTTCTCATGGCAAGGGTATGCTTCCGCATTTCGGGGCATATTTTCGTGGTACGGAAACATCCGGAAAGTTTTTGTTACTATTCACAGCCCGCCCCATGCGCACTCGTCGCCTCTTCGAGGCTCCAGTCCCGCTCCTTACGGAGCTAAGACTGCTTATGTGGGCGGGGTGACTGCTTCACAGTCTGATTTCAGAATTGACAACGTATGCTTACGTGCAAGCACGACGCACCTGCTGTCAATTCTGAAACGGCTGTGAATAGTAACAAGTTTTTCCATATCACGAAAGAAGAACGGGTTCATCACCCGTTCTTCTGCCAGTCATCTATTCATCGAATTTGATTGTAGCACCTCGCAAGGGAAATTGCAAGGGGAAAAATGCGCTTTTTTCGGTTTTTACCGATGTTTTACCGGTCTTTTACGTATTCTTACTGGTTTTCTCTGGATACTTCTATCTTATACACGGTATTCAGGGGATGAATGTCGCTCTCCTCATCCGTATAAACGTAGAAGCACACCATATTCCACATATCCTCGCCCAGCTGATAATAGCGGTAGCTGCCGTCATCTTCCACCTCATAGGGGATACCGGATCCATCCAGTGCCGCCACCAGGTCAGACTCAGACATGCCGATGCTGTAGCCGCCGGGAAGATTCATCTCCGCCTCCATGCCGTAATCCCCCGCGCTCAGGCTTTCCACCCAGCAGTTCTCCGGGGAAGTGGCATAATCCGCGTCATTGCTCACCATCTCGCTAAAGCTGTAGCCCTCTTTCACAAAATCCACCCAGCCAAAAGATCCGGCGCTGATCACTTCATCGCTGTTATTTTCATCGATGGTCCATCCATTCTCCAGCAGCGCGCTCACCGGACAGGGAAGCTGATAAAGGGCTCCGTCCAGTTCCACCCGGTAAGAAAGCAAATCATCTCCCAGCTCTGTGGGGGCCTGGTACGCCGCAATCTCCTCCGGCACCTCATCACTGGCTTCTCCCACATCAAAGCCTTCCGGAGCCACAAAATTCTGCATGTCAATTCCTTCCAGTACACCGCTCTCAGCTCCCACTGTCAGCTCCACATCGCAGAAGCTGTCTTTATCGTAGGTGACGGAAGTATAGGTATCTCCCTCATAAGTATCGGTCGGATTTCCGTAAGCCGCAAGAATATCATCCAGCGTAGAAACACCCCGCTGAATACCTCCGGCCATCAGAACCTCGCCGGTATTTACGTCCCAGTAATAGCTGTCAATGGAGATTCCTCCCACCAGACACTCCGTAACCGGCTGGTTATTGATGCCAAGATTTATCACATAGCCGGTGCACTCCACACCGTCCTTCACAAAATAGTACAAGCCGTACTGGTTGGGCTCCAACTCTTCCGTCTCGCTGCTGTAGTCAGTGTCCAGCTCCCAGCCGTTTTGGATAAAGGCATCATACGCCATGGGAAACTGATATACGTTCCCGTCAATCTGAATCTGGAAGTCATACAGAGCGTCTGACAGAACGGCCGTTTCCCCGTCTCCCAGGTTTTGCACGCTCTCCGTGTCCATCTCTGTCTGCTCCTGCACCGGCTCCGTGGCAGCCTCCTCCGCCATAACGGGCACTGATGCAATCATGGCCGCCGCTGCCGTCAGCAGCCCCCATCTCATCCATTTGCTGTGTTTTCTCATACGCTGCTCCTTTTTCATTTAAGATTTCAGGAAGTACCAGTCGGCCGATGCCGTCCTTTCCGATTGCGAGGCGGCGCTTGGCCGGCACATCTGCTCCCCACCACCAATATAACCTCCCTGCAGCGCCCTGTCAACACACAGCATCAGGATCCTCTGACTTTTGTTCCTTTGGTATCCCGGCTGCTGATTTTCAGGCGGTTCAGACTGACCATCCGCTCTCCGATCGGAACCTGGAGACTGTGCTCCGGCTCCAGAATGTATGCCTCTGTCACCCGGTCCTGGCCGGAAAGCCGAATCCCCCGCACACCCAGGGCAGCCTTCTTTTTCACCGGGATCTCCTCCAGCGGGCAGCGCAGCAGATACTCATTTTTTGTCTGAAGAACCAGGTGCGCCTGATCTGGAGCAATCTTCACCGCCACGACCCGGTCTTCCTCCGCCAGCTTTGTGGCTGCGATGGTCCGCTTGGAGACGTCAAATTCCGCTCCGGCCACCCGCTTTACATTGCCGCACTCTGTGACAAACACAAGATAGGATGACGCCACCTCATCCAGCGGAAGGACAGACACAAAATTCTCTCCGCTGCTGTCGTAATTGCACACATTGTCGATGGGCGTCCCCTTGTCCCGGAATTTTCCGTAAGGCACATCCATCACTTTCAGCAGATGCTGTTTTCCGGTATCAGTAAAGACGCACAGTCTGCTGGTATTCCGACAGTGGATTACCACCCGGCTCTCCCCGTCTGCCGCCTCCCTGTTGCGCTCATAGACCGACTCATCTATGGTTCTGGCGTAGCCGAAACGATCCATCAGAAATACCACCGGGATTTCCTCTGCCTGCTTTTCCTCCAGCACCACTTCCGCCGCATTTTCCACAGAAGTTCTTCTGGGTCGGGCAAACTCCTCCTTATAGGCCTTCAGCTCCCCGATGATCACTTTTGCCATAGAAGTGTAATTGTTCAAAATATCGCTGTACCGCTCAATGTTAGCCAGAGTCTGCTTATGCTCCTCCATCAGCGCCTCAATCTCCAGTCCGATCAGCTTGTACAGCCTCATCTCCAAGATCGCGGTGGCCTGAGCCTCGGTAAAGTTCAGATTGGCGGCCATCTTCTTTGACTTGGCCGTCTTGAAATTAATGCCGTCCGTCACCCCGTTTACCAGGCAGTCCTTCACCTGCTTCTGGTTTTTGCTGCCCCGGAGAATTTCAATAATCAGGTCGATCACATCACAGGCCCGGATCAGTCCCTCCTGGATCTCCTTCTTATGCAGCTCCTTATCCAGCAGGGTCTGATACTTTTTGGTGGCAATGTCAAACTGAAAGTCAATGTGATGCTCCAGAATCCCCCGCAGGCTTAAAGTTTCCGGCTTTCCGTCCGCCACAGCCAGCATATTTACCCCGAAGGTATCCTCCAGCCTGGTCTTCTTGTAGAGCAGGTTTTTCAGATACTCCGTGTCCGCGCCCTTTCTCAGCTCCAGCACAATGCGGATGCCTTCCTTTGAGGACTGGTTGGAAATATCCACGATATCCGTGGTTTTCTTTGTCTCCGCCAGGGAAGCCACATCATTTAAAAATTTCCCGATGTTGGCTCCCAGCATGGTGTAGGGGATCTCGGTGATCACCAGGCGCTCTCTTCCGCCCTTTACCTGCTCCACCTCCACCCGGCCCCGGATCTTAATCTTACCCGTCCCAGTGCGGTAAATCTCCTTCAGTTCGTCCTGATTCACCACGATGCCTCCCGTAGGGAAGTCCGGACCCTTGATATAATTTAACAGCTCCTCATCGTCCAGCTTATCATTTTCTATCAGAGCAATCACCGCATCGATGACCTCTCCCAGATTGTGGGGCGGGATACTGGTCACCATACCAACGGCGATACCCTCGGACCCATTCACCAGCAGATTGGGGATCCGGGCCGGCAGCACCTCCGGCTCCTTCTCTGTCTCATCGAAGTTGGGAACAAACTCCACCACGCCCTTGTCCATATCGGAGAGAAATGCTTCCTGGGTGATCTTCTGCAGCCTGGCCTCCGTGTAACGCATGGCTGCCGCCCCGTCTCCCTCGATGGAGCCAAAATTTCCATGGCCGTCCACCAGAGGCACGCCCATCTTAAAATCCTGGGCCAAAACCACCAGCGCCCCGTAAATGGAACTGTCCCCGTGGGGATGATACTTACCCATGGTATCACCCACAATACGGGCGCTCTTTCGATAGGGCCTGTCATAGCGAATGCCCAGCTCATACATATCGTAGAGGGTACGCCTCTGCACCGGTTTCAGTCCGTCCCGCACATCCGGCAGAGCCCGGGAAACAATGACGCTCATGGCATAGTCGATATATGATTTCTGCATTATATCAGAATACTCTGTTCTGATAATCTGTCCTTCCATTTGCTAACTCCTCTTTCTTATACGTCCAGCAATGCTTCCTGCGCATGCTCATAGATGAACGCCTTCCGCTGCGGCACATCATTGCCCATCAGCATCTCTGTCACATCGGATGCCATGCGGGCGTCCTCAATCTCCACCCGCTTCAGGGTTCTGGTCTCCGGATTCAGCGTGGTCTCCCACAGCTGGTCCGCGTCCATCTCTCCAAGGCCCTTATACCGTTGCAGGGTAAAGGGGGTTTTGTGTCTCTTCCGGTATCTCCGCAAAGCCTCGTCATCGTACAGATATTCCTCCTCCCCCTTGGAGGGAATGGCCTTATAGAGAGGCGGCATAGCAATATACACATGCCCCTCATAAATCAGCTCCGGCATAAAGCGGTAGAACAACGTCAGCAGCAAGGTACAGATGTGAGCTCCGTCCACATCCGCATCCGCCATGATAATAATCTTATCATAGCGCAGCTTTGTGATGTCAAAATCGTTCCCATACCCCTCTGAAAAGCCGCAGCCGAAAGAATTGATCATGGTCTTGATCTCGGCGTTGGCCAGCACCTTATCAATACTGGCCTTCTCCACATTCAGGATCTTTCCCCGTATGGGAAGAATAGCCTGATAGCTGCGGTCCCTGGCCGTCTTGGCGGAACCGCCGGCGGAATCTCCCTCCACAATGAAAATCTCACACTTGGAGGGATCTCTGCTCTCACAGTTGGCCAGCTTGCCGTTGCTGTCAAAGGAATATTTCTGCTTCGTCAGCATATTGGTTTTGGCCTTCTCCTCTGTCTTCCGGATCTTGGCCGCCTTCTCCGCGCAGGAAAGCACTGCCTTCAGAGCGTCCAGATTTTTGTCAAAATACAGAACTACCTCTTCCCCTGTGATCTTGCCCACAGCTTTGGCCGCATCCTGATTGTCCAGCTTCGTCTTGGTCTGGCCTTCAAAGCTGGGATCGGGATGGCGCACCGAAATCACTGCGGTCAGGCCGTTGCGGATATCAGCTCCGGTAAAGTTGGGATCTTTCTCCTTCAGAATCCCAAGTTCTCTGGCATAGGTATTCATCACTGTGGTAAAGGTAGCCTTAAATCCCGTAAGATGAGTACCGCCCTCCGCGTTATAAATATTGTTGCAGAAGCCCAGTACATTTTCGTGGAACTCATTCACGTACTGGAAGGCGCACTCCACCGTAATGCCGTCCGTCTCACCCCGGAAATAAACCGGCTCGCAGACGGCCTCCTTATTTTTGTTCAAATCCCGGATAAAGCCCAAAATCCCCTCCGGTTCGTGAAAATCCACCGTCTCTCCCTTACCTTCTCTCCGGTCCTCAAAGTGGATGGTCAGCTGAGGATTCAGGTAAGCGGTCTCATGAAGACGGCTTTTCACCTCTGTGGCGGAAAATCTGGTCACTTCGAAAATCTCTTCATCCGGAAGAAAGCTGATCCGGGTTCCCGTTTTCTTCGTCTTTCCCAAAACCGGAAGAAGTCCCTTCTCCAGAGGGATCACCGGGTTGCCCCGCTCGTAACGGTCGTGATAAATCTGACCGTCCCGGTATACCTGGATATCCAGCCACTGGGACAGAGCGTTCACCACAGAGGAACCCACACCGTGAAGACCTCCGCTGGTTTTGTAGACAGAGCTGTCAAACTTTCCGCCCGCATGGAGGGTGGTAAACACCAGACGTTCCGCGGACATGCCCTTCTCGTGCATCTCCACCGGAATTCCCCGGCCGTTGTCCTCCACGGTGGCGGAGCCGTCCGCCTCCAGGATAACGGTGATATAATCGCAGTATCCCGCCAGATGCTCATCCACAGAATTGTCCACGATCTCATAAATCAGATGATTCAGACCTTTCCGAGAGGTGCTGCCGATGTACATGCCCGGCCGCTTTCGCACCGCCTCCAGGCCCTCCAGCACTGTAATGCTGCTGGCATCATACTTCTTACTGTTTGCCATTGGGAAAACCTAACCTTTCTATTTCTCCAGTTTTCATTTCCGAATCCCACTTCCGGATCTGCCGCTGGGCAGCCCGGCGGCCCTGATCCTTTCAATATTTCTCCACAACCTCGCCCCGCTTTTTGTAGATAGAATGGGCAGGAACCGTTTCTCTCACGGAGGAGAGGGGATAAATATTGGTATGAGGACCCACCACCGTGCCCGGGTTCAGCACAGAGCCGCAGCCCACCTCCACCTCATCCCCCAGCATGGCACCAAATTTTTTCAGTCCCGTCTCGTAACGGCGCTCCCCGTCCTTGACAATCACCAGCGTTTTATCAGACTTCACGTTGGAAGTAATGGAGCCGGCTCCCATATGGGCTTTATAGCCCAGAATGGAATCCCCTACGTAATTGTAATGGGGCACCTGCACCTTATTAAACAAAATCACGTTTTTCAGCTCCGTGGAGTTTCCTACCACAGCGCCCTCGCCCACGATGGCGTTCCCACGGATAAAGGCGCAGTGGCGCACCTCCGCGTTCTTACCGATGATCGCCGGGCCGTGAATGTATGCGGTGGGTGCCACCGTGGCGCTCTTGGCCACCCACACATCCTCTCCCCGCTTTTCATACTCCTCCGGGCTTAGAGAGGCTCCCAGCTCCAGAATAAACGCGCCGATTTTCGGCAGCAGCTCCCAGGGATACACAGCTCCCTCAAACAGGGGCTTCGCTATTGTCTCATCCAGATTATATAAATGTTCAATTCTGCAGGTTTCCATCTTTCACTGCCTCCTTTTTTTCTCTGCTCTGATCCTTGCTCTGATCTTTTTTTCGCCCAACAATCTTTTTCGCCTCCGTCTTTTTCTGCCCGCCGCTCTTTTTATAGTATGCCGCGTCCGCGTCAAAAAACTGGCGCAAGGCCCACTGATTATTCAGGTTCAGCACGCTCTCCGTGCGGGACACAATAAAGTGATCCAGCTTTTCCATATACTCATCCGGCGTGATGGAGCCCTCCGCCACATAGTTCAGTCCCTTCTCCCAGCTGGCTGTCAGCTCCGGGTTTAACAGGGACCGGATGGACAGATATACCACATCGTAGATCATCTCGCCCATGAGGGTGGGGGTAAGCACCTGGGTTTTCTTGTTCAGTGCAATATATTTGTTCGCCACCAGCTTCTTTAAAATCTCTGCCCTGGTGGCGCTGGTGCCAATGCCGCAGCTCTTGATCTGGGCCCGCAGCTCCTCGTCCTCAATGAGCTGCCCCGCATTCTCCATAGCAAGAATCATGGAGCCGGAATTGTACCGTTTGGGCGGGGATGTCTCCCCCTCCTTGATCCGAAGCTCCTTCACCGGGATCCGGCTGCCCTTGCGAAGATGGCCAAGTGCCTCCAGGAACGCGGCATCACAGCCCATCTCCTGGGTCTCCTCCTGTTCCTGCCCCTGACCTTCCCCGGCATTCTTCTCCTCCCCTGTCTCTCTTCCCTCGGGAGCCTTTCTGGCCGCGGACTTTTTCTCCCCCGGATTTCCGGCCACTTTGAAGTATCCCTCCTCCAGCAGTACCTTAAAGGCAGAGAAAAACTTTTCTTCCTGCTGACCATGGCGCATGGACGTCACCAGATTCACCTTCTGGAACAGGGCCGGCGGATAGAAAATACTCAAAAACCGCCGCACCACCATGGCGTAAACCCCGTACCCGTGGCCCTTCAGGCTGCCCAGGGCCCCAAAGCCCTGACCCGTGGGGATAATGGCATAGTGGTCTGTGATCTGCTTATCATTTACGTAGCGGGTCTTTTCTATTCCCCGGTAGCTGCCCTTTTCCAGTATCTCCTGGGCAAACTCCTTAGCCGGGGCAAAATTTCTCAGCCCGCCGATATTTTTCTGTATTTCCTTGGCCACCGCGGTGGACAGCACCCTGGCGTCCGTTCTGGGATAGGTGACCAGCTTTTTCTCATACAGCTCCTGAACGATCCTCAGCGTCTCATCCGGGCTGATCTTAAAGATTTTGGAGCAGTCATTCTGAAGCTCCGCCAGATTGTAGAGCAAAGGCGGATTCTTCTTCTCCTTCTTTCGCTCAACGGAACAGACCACCCCCTCCAGGGGGCTGCCGGCGCTCAGCGCGCGGATCAGTTCCTGGGCGTCCTTCTTTTCCTTGAAGCCATTTTCTTTGTATAGCTTGGGCGACAGGTAATAGGCGGATCCCTCCACCGCCCGAAATTCTCCTTCAAATTCTTTCCCGCTGTAGGAGAGGATATTCACCACACGGTAAAAGGGGGTTTTCACAAACTGCCGGATCTCCCGTTCTCTCCGGACGATCATGCCAAGCACACAGGTCATCACCCTTCCCACAGAGATCACGCAGTAGCGCTCTCCCAGGTAATTGGAGATGGCATTTCCGTACTTCAGGGTCAGAAGACGGGAAAAATTAATTCCCATCAGGTAGTCCTCCTTGGCCCTCAGATAGGCGGAGGCGGACAGGTTGTCATAGGCGGACAGATCCTTGGCTGTCTGAATTCCCCTCAGGATCTCCTCCTCCGTCTGGGAATCGATCCAGACTCGTTTCTGGGTCTTATCCTTCACCCCGGCCATCTGTGCCACCAGACGGTAAATGTACTCTCCCTCACGCCCGGAATCCGTGCAGACATAGATCACTTCCACATCAGAACGGTTTAAAAGCCCTTTTACAATCTCGAACTGTTTCTTCACAGAGGGGATCACCTCGTAGAGAAACTCGTCCGGAATAAAGGGCAGCGTACTCAAACTCCATCTTTTGTATTTTTCGTCGTAGACCTCCGGATAACTCATCGTCACCAGATGCCCCACACACCAGGTCACCACAGCGTGCTCTGACTCCTGATACCCATCATGACGGGCCATGGGCTCCTTCAGCGCCTTGGCAAACTCCATCGCCACGCTGGGTTTTTCTGCTATGTACAGGGATTTACCCATTCCACTCCTCCTCCGCACGGTATAAGTCCACGGATTGCTGCGCGCTTCGCGCTCCCGCAATCCTAACAGCTAGTCGCACTCCGGGCTCCCGCCCTCCTTGCTCCTACCTGTTGTCGTCTCCTGCGCAGGCGCTCTCCGGCCTGCCAGCAGTCCGTTCGCTCCTGCGCGTAGACTGGACTTATACAGTAAAATAAGGACTAATCGGTGAAAACCGTATCAGCCCCTATTATACGTTACCTTATTTCATTTTTGCAAGCCTCTTATTTTGCCTGAATATACTTCTGGGCAGTCAGTGTCTCCGCACACAGAATAGCTCCTCCGGCCGCGCCCCTTACCGTATTGTGGGAGAGGCCGATAAATTTGTAATCGTAGATCTTATCCTCTCTGAGACGTCCCACGGACACGCCCATTCCTCGCTCGTAGTTGACGTCCAATTTCACCTGGGGACGGTTGTCATCCTCCAGATACTGGATAAACTGCTTGGGCGCGCTGGGAAGATTCAGCTCCTGGGGAAGTCCTCTGTAATTGACCAGGCGATCAATCAGCTCCTCCTTGGTGGGCTTCTTTCTGAATTTCACGAACACCGCCGCTGTATGTCCATCCAGCACCGGCACCCGCACACACTGACAGGTGATAGCCGGGCTGTCGGCGGGCTTAATCACGCCGTCCTCCAGGGTTCCCCAGATTTTCATGGGTTCCATCTCGCTCTTTTCTTCCTCACCGCCAATGTAGGGAATAATGTTCTCCACCATCTCAGGCCAGTCTTTAAAGGTCTTTCCTGCGCCGGAAATGGCCTGATACGTGGTGGCTGTCACTTCATAGGGCTCAAACTCTTTCCACGCGCTCAGAACCGGGGTGTAGGACTGAATGGAGCAATTGGGCTTTACTGCAATAAAGCCTCTGGTGGTACCCAGACGCTGCTTCTGGTACTTGATCACCTCAAAATGCTCCGGGTTGATCTCCGGGATCACCATGGGAACGTCCGGCGTCCAGCGGTGGGCGCTGTTGTTGGAAACCACCGGGGTTTCTGTCTTGGCGTACTCCTCCTCGATCTTGCGGATCTCATCCTTTGTCATATCCACAGCAGAAAATACAAAGTCAACCGTGGAGGCAACATGCTCCACATCATTGACATTCATCACCACCATCTTTTTCACTTCCTCAGGCATGGGAGTGGTCATTTTCCAGCGGTCTCCCACCGCCTCCTCGTAAGTCTTCCCGGCGCTTCTGGGGCTGGCTGCCAGGGTTGTCACCTGAAACCAGGGATGGTTCTCCAGCAGGGAAATAAACCGCTGTCCCACCATGCCGGTTGCTCCTAAGATACCAACTTTCAGTTTCTGTTCCATCTTTTCAATCTCCTCTTCTTATCCTCTGGACTGTGCGTCACTTATCGACAAATGTACACCTGTCACGCATATTTGTCAAGTTTGAGGTCCCTCCGATGGTTTTATTTTCATCCAGATATCTGCGCTCCAGAGCGATCACCTGCTCCATGGCCTTCTGCCCCGGAGCCCCCAGAGTCACCCGCTTTTCCACACAGGTTTTCAGGCTGATGGCCTCATAGATGTCTTCCTCAAACACCGGACTGATGGCCTGATACTCCTCCAGACTCATCTCATCCAGACTGATCCCTCTCTCCAGGCAGTGAAGCACCAGCCGCCCCACAATTCCGTGGGCATCCCGGAAGGGTACGCCATGATTTACCAGGTAATCCGCCGCGTCCGTGGCATTGGTAAATCCCCGTTTGGCAGAGGCTTCCATGGTCTCCCGGGAGAATTTCATGGTGGACACCATACCCCGGAACAGCTCGATACAGCCCTTCACCGTGTCGATGGCGTCAAAAGTCAGTTCCTTATCCTCCTGCATATCCTTATTGTAAGCCAGGGGCAGTCCCTTCATGGTGGTGAGCAGCGACATCAGAGCTCCGTACACCCTTCCGGTCTTTCCCCGAATCAGCTCCGCAATGTCCGGATTCTTCTTCTGGGGCATAATACTGCTGCCTGTGCTGTAGCTGTCATCAATCTCCACAAAACCGTATTCATTGGAATTCCAAAGAATGATCTCCTCACAAAAACGGCTCAGATGCATCATAATAGTGGCCAATGCCGATAAAAATTCAATGAGATAGTCCCGGTCGGAGACGGAATCCATACTGTTCAGCGTGGAACCGTAAAATCCCAGCAGGCTGGCGGTGTACTCCCGGTCCAGGGGATAAGTGGTCCCGGCCAGGGCTCCCGCTCCCAGCGGACAGTAATTCATTCTGTCATAAATATCCGCCAGACGCTGGCGGTCCCGCTTAAACATCTCAAAGTAAGCGCCCACATGGTGGGCCAGTGTCACCGGCTGCGCCTTCTGCAGATGGGTAAAGCCGGGCATATACATATCGGTACTCTTCTCCATGATGCCGAGCAGCGTCTCCAGCAGTTCCCGCAGCAGACCGTCCACTTCCTTTACCTCCTGGCGGGTGTACAGCCGCATATCAAGGGCCACCTGATCGTTCCGGCTGCGCCCGGTGTGCAGCTTCTTTCCTGTGTCCCCGATCCGCTCAATCAGATTCGCCTCCACAAAGCTGTGAATATCTTCATATTCCTCTGTGATTTTCAGTTTTCCCTGCCCCACATCCGCCAGAATGCCCTCCAGGCCGGCAATGATCTCATCCCGCTCCTGGTTGGTCAAAATCCCCTGCTTCGCCAGCATGGTCACATGGGCAATGCTGCCCTGTATATCCTGTTTATAAAATTTCCGGTCAAAGGAAATGGACGCGTTGAAATTGTAAACCAGCTGGTCTGTTTCCTTTGTAAATCTTCCGCCCCAAAGCTGTGCCATCGATTCTTCCTCCTGAATTGTAGTCATACATAGGATTTTACCCTATCATTCCTGTGAAGTCAATTCGCTTTGCCAGGTCCTGCAGCAATAATTGTGCCAGCGCTCTTCTGCTCTTCCCGTTCTTTTTTAGAAAAGACACAGCCGCAGTAATCCTGGCGGTATAGTCCGTATATCTGGGAGAGCTCCACCGAACGGCGGTATCCGTTTCGCTTTTTGAAGTCCGAGGGCAGATGACAGACGCCGTACTCCGCCTCCAGTTTCTTTCCGATCTCATTGATTTTCTCCGCGTTTTTCAGCGGGCTGATGGACAGGGTGGTGGTAAAATAATCAAATCCCCCGGCTGCCGCCAGCCTGGCCGCCTCTCCCATCCGCAGTTCATAGCAGGCAAAGCACCGCTCTCCACCCTCTCTGATCTGTTCCAGTCCTTTCACCGCGTCAAAAAAATCCTGGGGACAGTAGTTCCCCTCCTGGAAGTGTATGGGGTGTTTAGCCGGAAGCTCCCCGATCAGCCTGCGCTGCTCTTCCACCCGCTTTCCGTACTCCTCCCGGGGAAAAATATTGGGATTATAATAGAAAACTGTGATCTCAAAGAATTGAGAGAGATATTCCAGCACGTAGCTGCTGCATGGCGCACAGCAGCTGTGCAAAAACAGAGTGGGCACACTGCCCTCCGGGATGGCCGCAATCACCCGGTCCAGCTCCTTTTGATAGTTTACTTTATTCATCATTGGTCCCCGCCTTTTCTTTTCTGCTTTTCGTATCATCATAGCATCATTGCGGCCGGAATCCAATGCCCTTTTTCCGGTCTTTTTTCAGTTTTTCAGGATTCGGCTGAGGGTTTCCGGAGACATATTCAGATATGAGGCGATATCCTTTTTATTGATCTGTTCCGCCAGTCCCGGATATGTTTCTATGAACCACCTGTACCGTTCCCTCGCGTCACAGGAAGCCAGAATTTTTTCGTGCTCCATGATTTTTCGGATGGACATGCTTAGCAATCGGTTGTAAACACGGGCCGCTTCCAGATTATTGCGGACCAGTTCCAGCAAAGTTTCCATTGATATGTACATCAGGCTGCAATTACTGAGGGCCTCCACCGTGCAGGCTGATTTCGCCCCTGTTCCCAGTGCCGTGATCGCAGTGACCGGCTCCCCTGGTACGTATCCAAAGCAATATACTCTGTTTTTTTCGGAAGTCTCTGTGTAGAAAGCCTTTAAAACTCCTGAAATAAGAAAAGGGATCTGGGTTACTATCGTTCCTTCCCGAATAACCAGATCCCCTTTCTTTAAATTCCATTCTGTCGAATGTTTTTCCAAAAAACCTTCTTATCTGTCATATTAATTTTCCTCTTTTATGCATAAACTCGAAAAAATTTTAGCATAAATCAGAAAATTTTTCTTCAAAGTTTCTTGACATAAATCAAGTTTTTCTCAAGCTGATGCTCTTCTCCTGTTAAAACCGCTCCTGTCCTTTCTCCATTTTTTCAGGATACCTTCATTTTCGTAGTCCACTGGGGTCTTTACGGTTCATAATAGCTGTAATCCTCCAGATTCATATAAACCATCCCGCCTTCGCCTGAATCCGATCCCTCAAAGCAGATGGCGATCCGCTCTGAGTCGATTGCTTCCAGTTTGTATGGCCAGTAATACGGCACATCCAGTGTTTCTATGATCTTCAGCACATTTCCCTCCGAGTCTATGGCTACAAAAGCAGGTCCATAATAACCGCTGTAGTAAATATTGCCGTTATCGGCAAATAAGATAGCATCGGCTGCGGGAGACCCGCCGCATGCGCATCTCCAGACAACACTGCCGTCCGCGAGATTCAATTTCACTAAATTTCCGCCTTCCATGTAATAATACGCGTCTTTGTACACTCCAAACTCCTTGCACTGAGTTAACTGTGCCGCCGGATACTTTTCTGTCTTCACAATCCACGCCGTCTCCCCGGCGTCTGTGATTCCCTTTATGACCGCGCACTCCGCAGGCCCACTCTCATCACTGATATACTCCCGCTCGAATTCCACATGAGTTGCCTCCAGACCACTCTCTCCCCGGAAGTCAACCGTGCTGTCATAGAAGTTAAATTCTGTCATTGCAATTTCCTGCAGTTCGTCCACATAATGATTCCAGTCAGATGCTGTGATATCGCTTGTAATTCCATTCTCATCCGTTTTCTTAAATGCGAAGACTGCATATCCGTAAGGATTATCTTCTGTCACAGTTCCCATCCCTGGTTCAAAAAAATTGTGGGTCAGAGTACAAAACAACTCTAACTGCTCTCCGATCTGATAGTACTCATAGGTAATCCAGTCCGCTCCTCCGCTTGCTACTATCACCAATGCGTTATATTCCTGGGAATAATAGGTGCCATACCTGTTAAAGTTACTGCAGCTTCCGATATTTTTTACCTGTCCCTCGTCATACGTATACACGAAGTACTGGCCGTCTGACTCCCCTCCAGTATGGAACAAAAACTCTTCTGTTCCATCATTGTTGAAATCGCACAGCGCATACAGCAGCTGATCCTCTTCTGCCGGAATATTTTCTTCTGTGAAATAATCCCCGTAGGCTGCCACTTCTGCTGCAAATCCTGTGACCGGATTTCCAATGAGCAGGTATGCGCTCATTCCTATTCCGGCAAATACGGCCATTTGTTTGCCCGTGAAAAATTTATCCCATTTCATTTTTTCTCAACTCCCACTGTTTTCATACATTAAAATCAATTCCGCATTTGTTTTTTCTATTTCGGAAAGCAGGCTTTCCTCAAAATCTTCCGGTTCAATTGTCCCCTGGTACCATGATTTCCCATCAAAATAGGCCTGTAATTCCTGGTCACTGAAACGTCTCCCGTGCCTGGCATAAATTTCGTTTCTGGCATATCTGAGTGTCTGGGCATCCAGTCCCACCAGATCCACCAGATTATGACGTCGTCTATGGATATCGCATAGCGGCGAGGAATTATAGGACACCCCTGTAAATAACGGGGGTGTCCCACTTTTTTACGCTCTTTTTGATTATTTCAGGCTTTGCTTGGAGATCAGATTGCACCAATGGGGAAAATGAGTGGAAAAAGGCCAATTCTAATAATTGGTCTACAACACCACTTTTGACACAGAAGGTTCTCCCCGCACCGCTTTTTCTTAGGGGTGACACGGATGTTTTTTGCACAATAGAAAAAGCACTGCGGAGCAACTTGAGGCGCTTATTGATACGCCATAAAGAAATCTCCCATTTTTCCCTCTGATACAACTGGTAAATCTTACCTCGGACAGCATAGTTGATTACGACCTTGCTATTGCCTTGCGGTAAACACAAATGGAAATGATCGCAGTAATCACCTCTGTGATCCAAAATGCATTCCAGACGCCAACCGCTCCGAAAAGCCTGCTGAGTAAAAACGCAGTCGGGATAATAACTACTACATACCGGCAAAGGGAAATCAGTAAAGAAGGGGTGCCTTTTCCAAGTCCCTCCAATGCGCCGGAAGAGGTAACAGAAACCGCCGAGACGATAAAACCGGCACCGATGATACGCAGGGCCGTTTCCCCGGCCCGAATCGTCGCCTCTGTGTGGGTAAACAGCCCCATCAACTGGCCTGGGATCAGTAGGCATATTACTGTTCCAAACACCATAATAATACCACTCATGCACAAAACGATCTGATAAATCTGGCTGACCCTTTTGCTCTCGCCCGCACCATAGTTATAGCCGATCAGGGGGCGCATCCCCTGCACAATGCCATTCGCCGGAAGATAGATGAATGTCTGCAATTTGTAATAGATTCCCAAAACCAGAATATACACTTCGGAATATGCCGCTAAAATCCCATTGAGTGCCGAAATCAAAAGAGACGGAAGCGCAAGATTCAAGGCTGCGGGGATGCCGATAGAGTACAGTTTTATTACCATCTTTTTGCCGGACAGAACGTACTGCCTGCGGATATGCACGCGAATGGGCCGCACAAAGTAGACGACCAGATAAATCGCCAGCGTCAGGGCCTGCCCGATGCCGGTTGCCAGCGCAGCGCCTTCGATCCCCATTTCCGGGAATGGGCCATAGCCAAAAATCAGAACGGGGTCTAAGATGATGTTTGTGATACACCCGTACATCAGGCTGATCATGGTTGTTTTCATGTTTCCTACTGCCTGGAACAGTTTCTCAAATGCCATGCTGACGGTAACGATGAGTGTAAAAGCAAACGCAACGACAGAATAGCGGACGCCAAGTTCAATGACCGTTTCGGATGAAGTGAACATTCGTAAAAAACCGGCATGATTGCGATACAGCAGACTGTCATAACAACGCCGTGGATCACGGCAAGCACAAGTCCCTGTGCGGCGGCCTGATCCGCTTTTCCATGATCCCCAGCGCCCAGATGGAAGGCGATCACTGCATTGATCCCAACGCCAAACCCAATGCCCACAGCATTGATAAAATTTTGAACCGGGTAAACCAGGGATAACGCTGTCATCGCTTCCTCGCTGATCTGCGCGACAAAAAAGCTGTCGACAATGTTGTAGAGAGAATTGACCAGCATGGATAACACCATAGGCAATGACATGGATAAAATCAGCGGCAATACCGGCTTCTCTTTCATGAAAGTATCATTCATTCGTGGCTACCTCCGGTATTCCTTTTCTTGTCATAAAACAGATTGAATCTTTTCGGAAACCGAAGGGCTCATAAAACCGTTCAGCCTCTTCTGTGATCAGCATGCCCAGCAAGGAACGGTAGGTATCTTCTGTTGTAATCGTTTTTAAGAGAGAAGTACCTACACCTCTGTGACGGAAATCCACATCCACAACAACATCGCAAATATAGTACTGGGTGGCATAGTCTGTTATAACTCTCGCAAATCCGATTTGTCTTCCGTCAGCGGTATAAGCTCCATAGCAGAC
>DBFBJF010000143.1:0-7002 GCA_048203265.1 Candidatus Merdiplasma sp. | reverse complement strand
AGTATGAGGAGCGGGCGGAGACGCTCTCTGTGATCCATGATTATATAGAGGGAACCTATACGATTTTTCCGGAGAAAAAGAAAGAAATCGAAATCGAGGGGACAGGACAGCAGTTGTCCCTTTTTGATTTTATGGGGGATGGCATAGAGGAGCCGGAACCGCCGGAGTCTGTGGCAGAGAAAGAAGAAAATGCGGAGACACTTCCGGAAACGGAAACTGTAGCAGAGAATGAGGAGGAAACACACATACCTGTTCTGGAGACACAGGAAACGGATGAACCGGGGCAGGAAGCGGAACTAGAACCAGAAAAACAGGAGCCAAAGAAAGCAGAGACTTTAGATCTAAGGCAGCCGGGGGTAACTTTATCGGATGAAGAACTGGACGAAGCCTATGCCGCTATAGAAGAAAACATCCAGGAAACCATGAGGCAGGCAGGCGTCTCTTTTGAACTGTTTTCCCCGGAGCAGATGGATGTGATTTATGCCGCTGCTGAAAAAGGGCAGGATATAGCGCCGGTTTTAAATTCGGAGTTTTCCCCGGAACAGATGCAGTTGATTCTTGACGTACTGGAACGTCTGGAGACGGACAATCAGGCGGTGGTAAAGCGGGAGCTTTCGCACCTTACCACAGAAGTGATGTCCCTGGACACCATCAATACCATCCGGCAGTATTACCATATCCCCCTGGAGCCGGAGAAAAAGGAGCCGGCCCCGGCTGCAGAACGGCAGGAAAGGGCGGTCAATTTCCGTATCACCGATGATGCCCTTGGAACCGGGAGTCCGAAAGATAAGTTTCGTGTCAACATGGACGCTATCCGGCTGCTTCATCAGATCGAGCAAGAAGAGCGGACAAGCGCCACACCGGAAGAACAGGAAATTTTATCCCGTTATGTGGGCTGGGGCGGCCTGCAGAAAGCCTTTGAAGAACGGAATGAAGCCTGGGCGGACGAATTTATTGAACTGTATACGGAGCTTGACCCGGAGGAATATAAGGCGGCACGGGAATCCACGTTAAGCGCCTTTTATACACCGCCGGTTGTGATCAAAGCTATGTATGAAGCCCTGGGAAATATGGGTTTAGAGAAAGGAAATGTGTTGGAGCCATCCTGCGGAATCGGGAACTTTCTGGGTCTTGTACCGGAGGGCATGGACAACCTGAAGATGTACGGCGTGGAGCTGGACAGCATTTCCGGCAGGATCGCAAAGCTCCTTTACCCGGAAGCAGACATTACCATCAGCGGATTTGAAAAGACCCAGTTCCCGGACGGCTTTTTTGACGTGGCGGTAGGGAATATCCCCTTTGGAGGCTATAAGCTCATAGACCGGCGTTATGACAGGCAGAAATTTTTTGTCCATGATTATTTTATCGCAAAGACCATTGATAAGGTGCGCCCCGGTGGGGTGATCGCTTTTGTCACATCTAACGGGAGCAGCGGCGGAACCATGGACAAGAAAGACGCAAGTTCCAGGGAATATATCGCCCAGCGGTGCGACCTGTTGGGAGCCATCCGTCTGCCGAACAATGCGTTCCAGGCCAATGCCGGGACAAGGATGAACACGGATATTTTGTTCCTGCAGAAACTGGAGGCTCCCCGGATACTTGGGAAGGAAGTGCCGGAGTGGGTACAGACGGATGAGATCCTGCGGGAAGAATATACCAATGACAAGGGAGAAACCTCCTATAACTTTATTACGGTCAACCGCTATTTCCAGAACCATCCAGAGATGGTGCTGGGGGAGCAGAAGATCGTTTCCGGCCCCTATGGGCCGCAGCTTGTCTGCCAGCCCATAGCAGGTGCAGACCTTGGAGAGCAGTTAAAGGAAGCGGTCAGTCATATCCACGGCACGATCACGGAAATGGAACTGGAGGATTCTGATTTAGGGGAGATTGACACGTCCATCCCGGCAGACCCGTCCATTAAAAATTTCAGTTTTGCCAACGTGGACGGTGTTGTGTATTACCGGGAAAATTCCCGGATGAACCGGATGGAGCTGCCGGCTATGACAACGGAGCGTGTCCTGGGGATGATTGAGCTGCGTGACTTGACGCAGGAGCTTCTCCAGTGCCAGCTAGAGGACGGAAGTGACGAAAAAGTTCATGCCCTTCAGGAAAAGCTAAATCAGACATACGATAAGTTTATTGGAAGATACGGGCTGATCAGCAGCAATGCCAATAAGCGGGCCTTTTCCCAGGACAGCAGCTACTGCCTGCTCTCTTCCCTGGAGATCCTGGACGAAGAAGGGAACCTGAAACGGAAAGCCGACATCTTTACCAAACGGACGATCCGGAAGCCGGAGGCGGTAACATCCGTGGATACGGCAAGCGAAGCCCTGGCGGTGTCTATCGGGGAACGGGCCAAAGTGGACGTGCCTTTTATGGCACAGCTTTCCGGGAAAACAGAGGAAGAAGTGACGGAAGAACTGGCCGGAGTGATCTTTAAAAACCCGGTGACAGAAAGCTGGGAGACCTCGGATGAATACCTGTCCGGAAATGTGCGGGAGAAGCTGGAGACAGCCAGAACATTTGCAAAAAATCATCCGGAATATGCCATCAATGTGCAGGCGCTGGAGCGGGTGCAGCCGAAAGACCTGGATGCGTCAGAAATCGAGGTACGCCTTGGCGCTACCTGGATCGAGCCGGCGTATATTACCCAGTTTATGGGGGAACTGTTTGGCACACCGGATTATCTGCTTGGACGGCAGATCGAGGTGAAGTATGCCCCGGTCAACGGCCAGTGGAATGTGAGCGGGAAAAATGCGGACTACCGCAATCCCCGTGTGACGGCCACTTATGGCACCCAGCGGGCCAATGCTTACCGTTTGTTGGAAGATGCCTTAAACCTGCGGGACACAAAGATTTATGATACAGTGCAGGAGGACGGCACGGAAAAGCGAGTCCTCAATAAGAAAGAAACCATGCTGGCACAGCAGAAACAGGAGATGATCCGGGAGGAATTTAAGGAATGGATCTTCCGGGATATGGACAGGCGGGAGACGCTGTGCCGAAAATACAATGAGCTGTTTAACAGTATCCGTCCCCGTGAGTATGACGGCAGCCATATCCAGTTTGCCGGGATGACGCCGGAGATCACCCTGATGCCCCACCAGAAGAACGCCGTTGCCCATATCCTTTACGGGCATAACACGCTGCTTGCCCATTGCGTGGGCGCAGGTAAGACCTTCCAGATGATCGCCGCCGGCATGGAGAGCAAACGGCTGGGACTGTCGCAGAAGAACCTGTATGTGGTGCCGAACCACCTGACCGAGCAATGGGGAAGCGACTTCCTGCGGCTTTATCCAAACGCCAACGTGCTGGTGGCGACAAAGAAAGATTTTGAGCCGGCCAACCGGAAGAAGTTCTGTTCCCGGATCGCCACCGGGGATTATGATGCTATCATTATCGGGCACAGTCAGTTTGAGCGGATTCCCCTGTCCAGGGAGCGGCAGGCAATGTCCATTGAAAAGCAGATCGACGAGATCACCATGGCTATTGAGGAAGCTGCGGAACAGGAAGGGAGCCGTTATACGGTAAAGCAGATGGAAAAGACCAGGAAGAACCTGGAGACAAAACTGGAGCGCCTCAACGACCAGAGCCGGAAAGATGATGTGGTGACGTTTGAGCAGCTTGGGGTAGACCGGCTGTTTGTGGATGAGAGCCATTTTTATAAGAACCTTTTTCTTTATACAAAAATGAGGAACATTGCGGGGATCGCACAGACGGACGCACAGAAAAGCTCGGATATGTTCGCTAAGTGCCAGTATTTAGATGAGATCACCGGCGGGCGTGGGGTGACGTTTGCCACAGGGACGCCTGTTTCCAACAGTATGGTGGAGCTTTATACCATTATGCGCTACTTACAATATGACACCCTCCAGGCGATGGGGCTGGGGCATTTCGATTCCTGGGCCGCCGCTTTTGGGGAGACAGTGACGGCGATTGAATTATCGCCGGAAGGGACGGGCTACCGTGCAAAAACACGGTTTGCCCGTTTTTTTAATCTTCCAGAGCTGATTTCCCTGTTTAAAGAGTCAGCGGACATTCAGACAGCGGATATGCTCCACCTTCCGGTGCCGGAAGCGGAGTATATCAATGAGGTGCTGAAGCCCAGTCCAGAGCAGGAAGATCTGGTCAGTACCTTTGCTGACCGGGCGGAGATGGTGCGCTCCGGCCTGGTGGAGCCTCGTGAGGACAACATGCTCAAGATCACCAATGACGGACGAAAGTGCGCCCTGGATCAGCGGCTCATCAACGATATGCTCCCGGATTTCCCGGACAGCAAGGTAAACCGCTGTGTAAAAAATGCCTTTGACATCTGGCATGAAACCGCACAGAACCGTTCTTCCCAGCTTATTTTCTGCGACCTTTCCACACCGAAGAATGACGGCACTTTTAATGTATATGATGACGTGCGGGAAAAGCTAGTGGCAAAAGGTATCCCCAGGGAGGAGATTGCTTTTATCCATGAAGCAGGTACAGAGGCAAAAAAAGCAGAACTGTTCGCAAAGGTGCGTTCCGGGAAGGTGCGCATTCTCCTTGGATCTACGCCAAAGCTGGGGGCAGGCACAAATATCCAGGACAGGCTCATTGCCCTCCATCATCTGGACTGCCCCTGGAAACCGGCAGATCTGGAACAACAGGAGGGGCGTATTCTCCGGCAGGGAAACCAGAATAAGAAAGTAAAGATCTTCCGGTATGTGACGGAAAACACCTTCGATGCCTATATGTGGCAGATTTTGGAGAATAAGCAGAAGTTTATCAGCCAGATTATGACGAGTAAAAGCCCTGTCCGTGCCTGTGAGGATGTGGACGATGCGGCCCTTTCCTATGCGGAGATCAAGGCTCTGGCTACAGGAAATCCCTATATCAAGGAAAAGATGGATCTGGATATTCAGGTGAGCAAGTTAAAGCTGATGAAAGCCAACCACACCAGCCAAAAGTACCGTCTGGAGGAGGATATAGCGAAGAATTATCCCATGCAGATCACAGCGGCGAAAGAGCGGCTGGAGGGGCTGAAAGCAGACTTCCAGGCGGTGAAGCCGCTCCTGGAAAAAGGCAGGGAAAAAGACGAGTTTTCCATGACGGTTGGCGGGAAAGAATACACTGACAGGAAAGAGGCCGGGACAGCGCTGACCGCTGCCTGTGCCGGACTAAAGGCGGTGAAAACTTCCGGGCAGATCGGGGAATTTTACGGTTTTCAAATGAGTGCGGAGTTTGACAGCTTTAACCAGAAATATATGGTGACGCTGAAACGCCAGTGCAGCTATAAAGTGGAGATTGGAAAGGACGCCCTGGGGAACCTGCAGAGGATCAGCAACGCTTTATCCGGCATAGAAAGGAAAGCGGCGGAGACACAGCAGAAGCTGGAAACCTTACAGCAGCAGTTAGAGACAGCGAAAGAGGAAGTGGCAAAGCCTTTTGAGAAAGAACAGGAGCTGACTGAGAAGTCGGAGCGGCTGGCAGAGTTAAATTCCCTTCTGAACATGGATGAAAAAGGCCCGTCGGAAGCTATTGGGGCAGAGGAGGTGACAGTGGCGGCAGACCAGGCGAGGAGTCCGGTAAACTATGCCGGGAGAGTGGCGGAGGAAGCGGTTGTGACGGACGGCCTCCGCAGGCCGTCAGTGCTTGGAAAGCTGAAAGAAGCCCAGGAGCGGATTGCCGCCGGACAGCAGAAAATGGAAAAACATGAGAGAAAGATAGAACCGCAATTATAAAGAAAAGAAGATTGCTCCCGCCGTAATAAGCGGCGGGGCTTTTTTAGGAGGGTATATGGCAGAAAAAGACAGAAACCTAAGGATGAAAGAAATCACAGAGCGGCTGGAGCAGGGCGTCAAGGAGATTTTTACGTCTGAAATGTACATGGAATATCTGAAAACAATGTCCCAGTTCCATAGTTACAGCTTTAATAATACGCTCCTGATCCATCTGCAGAAGCCGGACGCAAGCCTGGTGGCCGGTTATCAGGCATGGCAGAAGAAATTTCACCGGCAGGTGAAGCGTGGGGAGAAGGGCATCCAGATCATTGCCCCTGCGCCGATCCGGGGAAAGGAAGAAGTGGAGAAGATTGATCCGGCGACGTTGGAGCCGGTGCTGAAGCCGGACGGGACGCCGGAGATGGAGGAAGTGGAATATACGATCCCACGCTTTCGGATCACCACAGTTTTTGACGTATCCCAGACGGACGGGGAGCCGCTTCCGGAACTGGCTACGCCGGAGCTGATGGGAAGTGTGGAAAACTATGAGATATTTATGCAGGCGATCCGGGATATTTCCCCGGTACCGATCCGTTTTGACGAGATTGAGAGCGGGGCAAAGGGATTTTACAGCAGTATAGATAAAGAAATCGTGATTCAGAATGGCATGAGTGAAAGCCAGACCATGAAAACCGGTATCCATGAAGTTACCCATGCAAAGCTCCATGACAGGGACGTTATGGAGGAAATGGGCGAGAAAAAAGATAAGCTGACAAGGGAAGTAGAAGCGGAAAGCGTGGCCTATACGGTCTGCCAGTATTTCGGTCTGGATACGTCAGAATATTCTTTCCCTTATATTGCCGGGTGGAGCAGCGACAGGGATATGAAAGAACTCCGATCTTCTATGGATACGATCCGCCGGGTGTCCGGGGAATTTATCGACCAGATGGTAGAGCGGATGCAGGAAATCCGGCGGGAGGCACAGCGGCATCAGGAAAACGCACTTTTTGAAGAACCGCAGGACAGATATGGGATTTATCAGCTCCGTGAGGACAGGGACGGGACGGATTATCGTTTTATGGGAATGGCTTACCTGCAGGAACAGGGAATCACTGTGGACGGCGCTGATTATCAGTTCGTTTACGGAGATGAACTGCAGGAAGGGGATACCCTGGAAGCCTTGTATACAAAATTCAATACAGACCATCCGGCAGACTATACCGGGCATTCCCTGTCGGTGAGTGATGTGGTCGTCCTGAAAAAAGATAAGGAGCTGACCGCCTACTATGTGGACAGCTTTGGGTATCAGGAG